>NZ_JBKVCZ010000012.1:0-83770 GCF_046966825.1 Hungatella sp.
GGAAGTGCCAGTATGAGGACGCCCTGATCCAGCCGCCCAGAGGGGTGCTGGACATTAATATGGGAGAGTGTGCGTCTGGAATGCGTTAATATAAAATGATGCCATATAAAAAAGATAGTTGACATTATATCGTAAAATGACAGCTACCTTTTTTATATAAGGGTTTTGGTTAAGGTTTTCGTTCTACAAACCACCGGCCTATATAAGCTCCCGTTAAATTTGTACTGCGTTCAAAAAAGAGATGGCTTTGCTTTCCGTTTACCAAAATTGTATAACAGTCGCCCTGACCTCCAGCTTTCCTTGCGACAGAGGGTTTCATATTCAAAATGCGGTCAATTGTATAAGGCGTTCCGTCTTCCCAGGTAAGTTCTTCTGGAAGCATTTTTCCGTCTGGAAGGAAGGCTGCTCTTACGTTTACATAAACCTTGCAGTCTGTCTGAACACCGCTCATATAGTTCTACCTCCTTAAAAAGTTTTTTAACTTCTTCCAGTTCTTCCTCAAGTGTAGATGCATCTGAATGGAAAATGAGATGTGCTTCATCCTTTGTCCATCCGCATAGCAGATAATCACCAGTATGTGTTAGCTCAGAGGTATAGTAAAAATATTGCTGCTTATCTAATTGACAGCAGAAATAGACACACCGGGTAAGAGGGGAGAGGACAGGAGATGGAGTAATAAGCTGATAGATGATAGTTGTCCCATTGTTGCAAAGTTCTTTTCTAAGGGAAAAATCGTTTTCCGTATATGGACAAATATAATCAGACTCTTCCTGATACATGGCATGGAACAAGTCAAGGTATAGATCGGAGCCATTTTTTTCAAGATCCTGACAAAATGATTTTGGGGAAAGATAGAAAAAATGGGGGTTCCATTTATGTTCTACATAGTATATATCGCGGATAGTATCTTCGTTCATCAGTAGTCCTCCTATTCAATTGTTTTCAGAAAATTCCCATGTGATACGATGGGAGACTCCAGTTTATAACCTTTACGTTTCATGACACGAAATTTAAAGTCCAGTAATTCTGCTGGTACATAAAGAGCTTTGGCCGCCTGAAAGAAAAACTGGTCTTCGTTTAATGCATTTAATACGCAGTCATCGGATAACAGCAGTTCGGCAGCAAAGAGATTTGCTTCATATTCCTGCCGATCTGTATCGTCAAATAGTGTAAATTCATGAAACGCAGCTGTTATGTTTGTATGAAGCACGGAGTGAGCAATTTCATGAGCCAGTATGACCCGTTGAATCACTTCCGGTAAATCGCTGTTGATTGTGATATGTTTGATTCTGCGGTGCTGAACATAAAATCCTTTGCAGCACCCTTTATATCTTCCCATCGGTTTTAATACCACGATAATTTTCATTGCCTGTGCCAGACGGAATGGATCCGATTCACCATATTTTTTCTGGATCCGTCTGACTTCTTCAGATATGGATTGAATAGTCAAAACAGCTCCCTCCTTTCGGACTATATTACGGGAGAAGATTATTGTGGATTTTTCTTTTTGCTAAAGGTTTTTCTGGCTGCTTTTTTACAGTCATAGTATGCTTCGGCAACTGCCTGAAAATAAGCATCTTTTGCTTCTTCGCTTAGAGTGCCTCCTGCAAAAAGAGCTGTGTTCTCAGCCAGCATTTTCTGTAGATCCAACGCCTCCCTGGTTCCGCTATTTTTTCTCATATCTTCTACATATTCCATGCGGTCTAAGCCGTAAGATGGATCCTCTATGTTATCGTTCTGCAGATACTCGGTTGATACCTCCAGTGCCTTTGCCAGTTTATAAAGCTGTGCCTGGTATGGTTTTCTTTCGCCTAATTCATAAGAAGTAATTGTCCGGATACCCATTCCGGCTTTTTCTGCTAATTGTTTCTGACTTAATCCAAGATTTCCGCGTTGTTCTTTAACTTTAGCACCAAAAGATTTCATGTCAGACCTCCATTCGTTTTAGTGTGCGTAAACTTGCTAACTGTGCTATTGACAAGTGTGCATGTAGTTGCTAATATTTGGATTAGCAAGAGTTGGCAAGTGTCAGTGACTATATGCACATTATAATGGTAAGTGTGCAAGCTGTCAAGAATAAGTGTGCTAATACTTGCTAGAAAAAATTGGAAGAGGGTACAGAATATGAATCGGACAATCCTTCATAGTGATATGAACTGTTTTTATGCTTCTGTAGAAATGATGCTGAACCCAGAGCTACAGGGAAAAGCAGTAGCAGTGTGCGGGTCCACAGAAAACCGTCATGGAATTGTTCTTGCAAAATCAGAGAAAGCGAAACAAGCAGGAATAAAAACAGGAATGGTTAACTGGGAGGCAAAACGACTTTGTCCGGATTTGATTTTGGTTCCACCCCAGTATGAACAGTATTTAAAATATTCCAATATGGCAAGAGAGATTTATCAGGAATATACAGACCTGGTAGAGCCTTACGGAATGGACGAGTGCTTTCTGGATGTGACAGCAAGTCAGGTTCTTTATGGTTCTGGAAAAGAAATTGCAGACCAGATTCGCTGCAGGATGAAGAATGAACTGGGATTGACTGTTAGTATAGGAATTTCATTCAATAAAATATTTGCAAAACTGGGAAGTGATATGAAGAAGCCGGATGCCATAACTAGCATTGAAGAATCAGAATGGAAACAAAAGGTTTGGCCGCTTCGGGTATCGGAATTATTATTCTGTGGCCGATCAACTACAAAGAAGCTGGAGCAAGTTGGAATTTATACGATAGGAGATTTGGCAGAAATGGATCATGATTATGTGAACCAGCTTCTTGGTAAAAATGGGCTGATGCTGTGGTCATATGCAAATGGTCTGGATGATAGTCCGGTAATGGAGAAGGACTTTGTGTCTCCGACGAAAAGTGTGGGGCATGGAATTACTTGTACAGCAGATCTTAAAACAGAAGAGGAGGTCTGGAAGGTTATTCTGGAATTATGCCAGGACATAGGACATCGATTAAGGATTCATGGATTGAAAGCACAGGGGGTTCAGATAGCGATTCGCAGTCAGGAACTATTTACAAGGCAGTATCAAGGTCAACTTTCCCTTCCGACGATAGTGCCTTTGGAAATTGCTAAACTGGCGAGGGAACTATTTCAGAGAAATTATGATTGGAAGGAACCTGTGCGTTCGGTAACTGTTCGTGCAATCAACTTGGTATCAGCAAAAGAACCGGAGCAAATCTGTTTGTTTTCGGATCCAATCCGGCTTGAGAAAGAAGAAAAATTATTTTTGGCGATTGAGGAAATTCGGCGGCGATTTGGAAAAAGGGCTATCTATCCAGCGGCCTTGATGAAGGATCTGAAGATGCCGGAATACCGAGATCATGGTTTGATTATGCCGGGAGTTATGAACCGGTAAGATAGGAGGGGCTTATGGGACGGAAAAACTCATTGGCAAAAAACAGTATTCAGATGCTGTGTGTGATGCAGCATCTGGATGAACAAAATTTATATGAAAGGTCAAAATTGTTATTATCTATTTATCGAAATGTATGCTGGACGGCCTGTGACCGTGCTGCAATGCTTCGTGAAGAAGCAGAATATTGTTATGGCAGAGAACTGGAGGCGGGGCTTCTATATCTGAATGATTTTGCTCCTACTGTAGAGAGGGAAAAGTTTGAAGAAACAGTAAAAAGCCTGTTCCAGACCAAGTGGCTTGTGGAACTGGTAGACTCGGCCATGGTTAAAATGCGTGATTTTCCATATTCACCACAGCTTTATTTTGACATTGTGTTTAAGTGTTATTTAAGCCGGTTCCGATATACAGAGACTGAATTACTGGAAACGCTTCGGATGGAAAGAAGCACATATTATGATAGAAAAAAGGAAGCAATTAAAATATTCGGTCTATCCCTTTGGGGGAGTGCTCTTCCTCAAATCAAACAGGCTTTGGAAGAACCGTTACTTTATGAATAGAGGAGAGGTGGTTTTATGAGCAACAAAAAGAAAATGGAAGTTTTGTATTTTGTTGAGCAATACATAAAAAGGTATGGATATCCGCCTACTGTGCGGGATATCGGAAAAGGTTTAGGGTATCGTTCCCCATCAACTGTGCATGGTTATCTTCGGCAATTGAAGGAAGAACATCTGATTGAAAGTGACGGAAGCAAACCGAGAACGCTTCATATCAATTAAATAGTCCGACTAAAGTCCGACAATAGTCCTACTGAAAGTCCGACTTCTCTCATGTTATAGTCAGTACACTGGATGGTCAGTGTGCTGAGCGAGAAGATCTCATACAGAAATGTATGGGGTCTTTTTTTATAGTGTTTTGTGCGCTGCATCCAATTTCAAGTTTGTTAAAAGCCAGCGGGATCCTCCCGTTGGCTTCTTTTTTTCTAAGGAGCAGCGTATGGAGAAAAGCTCTTGCTTGAGGATTGCCAGAAACCTATGTCGTAGTCCGCCACTTGTCCTTCGTTTTCACCACCCAACGAAAACTAAGGAGGACAGGAACATGGCAAAACCGTATAAGATACCGGATTTTAGAAAAATGTATCCGGAAGCCAGCGAGGAAGTAATCGCTGTATTGAGAACAAGTGAAAGAAAAATGCAGTATCAGGAATATGACTTAAAAAGAGCAAGAAATATCGTAGATCCTAAAACAGGAGAGAAAATGACCATTCCTAGCAGAGAGGATTCCTATGAACGCCTGCAGGAAATGGCTGTGCAATTTCCAGAAGAAAACAGAAGTGTTGAGGATCAGATTCTGAAAAAAATAGAGTGTGAACAGTTACATAAATTCCTTTTAGAACTCTCGAAAGAAGAACAGTGGTTGATTCAGGAACTCTATTTTGAGGAACGGACGGAACGGGAGGTAGCTTCGGTACTTGGATTGTCACAGAAGGCGATAAACAAACGGAGACAGAAGATTTTAGAGAAACTGAGAAAATTATTTTAATTATTTTTCTGTTTTTGGTTCTCAAACTTCTCTGCCAGCGTGGAAAGAAGTGAAGGGGACTGATTTCTCTTTCTGTTCTTTGGCAAAAACTGTGTGAAACAGTCATATCCGGCAATACAGATACCTTAGTTGTTCAGCCCAAAAGGAAAAGCACAAAGGAAAATCCGCCACGACCACCTGCAGATAGTCAGAGTGTCTGTCAATAAGATGACATCAAAGGTGCAGAGCGAAAAAAATTTGTCCTTAAAGCAGTTTTGGCAGACTGCCTGCAATGACCTGAACAGCCTATAATGATACTTCCGTCCAGTCACAGCCCCGCAAAACGGGAACACGCAATGAGGGCGGCTCGGAGAGACCCTCGGAGGGGAACAATCCCATGACAGCCTTAAGCCATGGCTGGTCAGTGTTGCCGCCCAAAGATATCGGTTGTAACAGGAATATCAGTATTTCCGATATCTGGTTCCGGGAAGTTGTGTCGAATAGGAACTTTTGAAAATGAAGAACAAGTGATTTTTAACAAAAACTATGGCGACAGCTTTATATTTATCCAGCGGAAAAGGAAAGATAGATCAGCTGGATAAGGCTGCCGCTATCCTTGTGTTCTAAATCACAAAATGATAAGGAGGAAGATGTATATGCGTGTCAAAGAATTTATGGAATTATATTCTGACAGCAATTTTCATTTTATGACATCGAAAGGATATTTATTTCTGAATTCTGACCAGGTAAAATCCATACTTTTGGAAGGGCAGAAAGAAGCAGCCAAGAAGGAGCTGGGAAAGGGAATCCGAGCTGATGAACTTTTGGCAGGCGAGGTCATCAGCGTAAGCTGGAAAAAGGGCATTTGCCATATGACAGCAGAATTACATAGAGATAGAGACTTTTCATAAAGAGTAGGAACATTCGTAGTCCAGAGTAGATGGAAGGAGGGGAAGTGTTACGATAAAAAAAGGAGATATATATTATGCAGACCTGATGCCGGTAATAGGCTCTGAACAGGGGGGAATCCGGCCGGTTTTGATTATTCAGAATGATGTTGGTAATTGTTACAGTCCAACCGTCATTGTGGCAGCAATTACAAGTCGGCCTAATAAGCACTGGATACCTACACATATCGAATTGGGAAATCATGTAAGAGGACTCCATAATGATTCTGTTATTTTATTGGAGCAGGTAAGGACGATTGACCGGATAAGATTAAGAGGGTATGTAGGAAGTCTGAGTGAAGCCATGATGCGTAAAGTAGATGAGGCAATTCTCGTGAGTTTTGGTGTAACAGTACAGAGAAGAACATAAAGGGTGTTTGGAAAAGGAGCAGGAGGCAGGAATGGGTCAGGGAAAACGTGCGTGGATCTATTGTGCGATTGATGCACCGGAAGATAGAAATGGTGCATTAAAAAGTCAGTTTAAACAGCTGATTGATTATGGAGAGCAGATGGGATTTGAACTGGTTGGAAGTTCCAGTGATGTGGGGACAACTCCGCTTTGGAATCGAAATGGATTTCGTCATTTTATAGAAGCGGTTCAGAAAGAACAGATAGATGTTCTTTTGATTGTAAACCGTGGCAGGCTGTCCAGATCATCCATGCAGCTCGCAAGATTTCAGATCCTTCAGGAAAACTATGATGTCGATGCATATTCGCCATTGGAAGGGAAAATTGAGTTTGGCAGTTGAAAAAATAGGAGAGAAGATTTTATGAGAGCAGAAGAAAAGAATATGGTAGAACGGATCATGGACACAGAAACGATGGGATATGCCTATGAGTATCCATATGGTGGGGGAGCCAGAAAAGAATATATGTTGGCACTGACCCCGGAGAACTTGGCAAATTTTATCGGTGCGAGAGGATATGATGCTAAAAAAATAGTGATTACCGATGTGTTGGATCGCCTGATTGTGAATACCTGTATGGGGATGCTGGATGTTTGTCCGGACCAGAAATTATGTGGGAGAATTATTGAGTATTTGGCGCCGATCCAGCTGGGAGAGAAGGAGGCTGGAGAGATTTTGGCGGTGGAACGCAATGTGGCAGATGAATATTTTGCTATGGAAGATGAAGCGGTTACGATGGCAGAATGTCAGATGTTATAGAGATTGTTGAGGAGGTAGAACGATCATGATTGGGATATTGATTGTTGCGGCAGTTGGAATTATTGGATTTTTGTTAACTGCAGGTATTGCATTTGGAATAGCAGGGAGTTATCAAATCGATTGACGTTGTTTATTGATAATGCTTCGTTTGAAAAGGAAAGATTGTTACATTGTGTGATAGCTATGAGAAGAGTAACACGGTATACTGTGTATAGCGTTAGAGGAAAGGAGTAAAGTAATATGGCAAGGTATATTGTGGATTCCCAGATAGATAATCACGAAAAATATTATTTCATTCGTGAACAGGAGAGCCAAGATATAGTGTTACTGCCCTCCAAGTATCTAATGCATAAAAAAAGATCAAAATTGTCACCTAACACTATCAGAAGAAGTGCAGGAGCCATTTCATACTATCTGAATTATATAGATGAGACTGGCATTCAGTTAGATGATGTATGGGAGATGCCATATGATAAGCAGCAGGAACACTTTACAGACTATTTGATATGGTTACAGGCAGGATTGCATAGTGGAGATAGTTATAAAAAGAAACCATATAATGAGACCTGTAATGCGTATTTAAAAGAGGTGTTCCGATTTTATAGATTTTCTGGACAGCAGGATGAATCTACAAAGCAATTGAAAGTCCTCTCTGATATGAGAATTATTGTACATAATTCAGTGGGAGTAAAAAGAACATTATATCGGAATACATTTCATGGATATCTACAGGAAAAAGGACATATAGGGAAGACCATAGAGCAGGATAAGATCGTGATTTTATTAAAGGCATGTGCCAATTGTCGCGATCAAATCCTGCTTTTATTATTAGCAGAAACGGGATTTCGCATCGGGGAACTTTTGGGAGTCCGGTATGCGACAGACATTGATTATGAGAGACACTTGCTGTATGTCAATTTTAGAGAAGATAATGAAAATGGAGCCAGGGCTAAGAATGCAGAATACAGAAAGGCAAAAATCAGCGATGCCACCTTTGAAATTCTGCAGTTTTATATAGAGGAATATAAAGACCTTATTTTCCAGCAGGAATACTTGATTATTAACATTTCGGGAGATTATGCAGGAAAACCGATGCAGAACTCAGGCGTCTATGCATTGATGGAACGGCTGCAGAAGAAGACTGGGATTAAAGTAACACCACATATGCTGCGGCATTATTTTGCAAATGCTCGCCGGAAGGCTGGATGGAAGTTGGAACTTATCAGTCAAGCGCTTGGGCATCGAAATATAGAAACAACGATGAGATATTTAAATATATCGGATCAGGAGTTGATGGATGTCAGTGATGAATTTTATAGAAAACATCAGTCCATTTATGAAATTGACAAATTACTTTAGGGAAGGAGGAGAAGTATGTGACTGCATTAAGATTATTGAATACGGAATCACAGGATAAAGCGGATTATCTTCACAACCAGTTAATAACAGATATAAATGTACCGAGTACATACTGGGAGTGTGCAGAGTCCTACTTAAAAGGTGTAGGGATATATGATGTTTTCCTTATAGAAGAACAGGATTTCCGTAATTATAAAATCTTTTTGCGTGAAACAGGGAACTTTACAAAGAAACAGGTATTTGAGCGAACTGGGTTCCTGCGAAATTTGAAGAAGACTCTCATCCAAGAAGAGTATAAAGAGTTGTTGGATGAAATTGAGCAGTGCAATACAGTGCAAGAACGCTTGAAAGGAAATGTCAGGAATTTCTTGATACGGCAGGGAATTCATCATGTAAAGGAAATTGATTATAGAATCAGAGAACTGTATGAAAGTGAGTTGCGCAGGACAAAAACTTCCTCTAAAGGTCTTGAATATTTGAAGACATTGGATCGGATCAAACAGTTTGATATCCGAAAAGAAATGGAAACCCTTTCTGGAAGAAATAAAGAGCGGCTCAAGTATGAAGGGCAAGTGATTTTTCTTCCCTACATACCGGATCAGGACATAGCATCAGATTTTGATTATATCCAAGATAAAAGCGAACTGGTATGGGATTTTAGCCAAAAAGCGCCAGAAACTTTAAAAAAACAAATTTTTCAGATTTTGTGCTATGCCTTGAGAAATATAAAAGACAGCAAGGATCGCAGAGTGCGCTATCTACTTCCTTTAAGGTGGATGTATGAGTTTTGCGTAGAGGAAGGAATTGATGATATCGAGCGGCTTGAACTGGAGCAAATAAAGAAATTGGAAACAATTGTAGCCAGGAAAGTTGCAAATGTGAAGAATAGTATGCAGATTGTGGATAACAGCCGCAAAATACTTTTTATGAGTGGAAAAGAAATTCACTGGTATGCAAATGTCTGGTATATGGAAAGATTCAATTTTGCACCAGAGCGTGTAAATCCAAGCAATCCTGTGCAGCGACTCAGTTTTTACGAAGTGACGAATGAGAGAAACAGAGAATTGCTGCAAGAGTATATGAAATATCAAGTAGGTATCGGTGATTTAGCACTTGGAAATATACGAAATCAATTGTGTTATATTAAAAAATTTCTAGTTTACTTTAACACATTGGAATCCATATGTGAAATTACGGAAGAACAAATAGCAGAGTATTTCAAACTTCTGCAGGAAGAGGAAATTAAAGCAGAAACAGTAAACAGACAGATATTTGATATTCACAGATTTTTTGTGTACTTAAATGCTAAAGGACATATCAAGAGAATAATTTTTGATCCGAATTATTACATCCAGAAAGTTTTTCCATATCACCATGATCGAAGTGTTCAGGAAGATGAGTATATGGAAATATTAAAAAGGCTGAAGTTTTTTCCAGAGGTACAAAGACTTATTTTTCTAAATTTATGGGCAACAGGATTACGGATCAGTGAAGTGTGTACATTAAAAGGAGGTGCATATTATTGGGATGGGGAAGATGCATGGATTAAGGTTTATCAAATCAAAATGAAAGCGGAAAAAATGATACCAATTTCATTGGTGCTTTATCAAATTATGAAAATTTATATAAAAAAGCATCATATTAAACCTACCGATTTCCTGTTTAAATCAAAGGATGGCGGGGCATATAGGACTGGTACATTTGTTAAGGGCTTCAAAGCAAATTGTAAGAAGTATGGAATACATATTTCGGGCGAAACATTCAAGACGCATGATTACAGGCATACATTGGCAAGTAGTTTCTATGATGAAGGAGTGTCCATTCAGACGATTCGGGATTATTTAGGGCATAACAATGAAAATATGACAAAGCAGTATATAGACTACATGCCTAAACGGATCGAACAGGCGAATAAGGAATATTTCAATCAGGCAGAAAATCTTCTTGCAACTGGAATTATTCCAAAGAAACGGGGTGAAAAAACTGGAAAATAAGATACATATCTATGAATTAGACTGCTATAAGAATGCGACTGAAGAACAAAAAAAGAGAATGAGGGTTCGGAAAGACCGTTACTTCGACCTGGAGGGACTTCCGTCAGAAGAAGTAAGAAAGCTCCTAGAAGATTTTGTCTGGGAAAGGGGAAAGAAACTTGCTCCAAGTAGTTTGGCATCTGAAATATTATATTTTAATAATATCCGGAATTTTCTTATAGAAAAGAATATTAAAATCCTGAGATATGAAGACGAGAATAAGATTATTTTGCAGCTAAAGAGTTGGATGATGGAAAAGGGATATGCCCTTACAAGTAAGAAGTATCGAAGCGTTTATGAAATTGTAGCAACAGAAACACCTGGCATAATAAAGCATATGAAGAAAATTCTGAGGTATTCTCAGAAAGATGGGGGGTGCTTAGAACAGGAGAGAGATGTGTGGGAATTGGACAAGTTTGAATTTCCTCTCCGCAGCAACCCGATAAAGAATGTAAAGACTATAAATTTTAAAGGAATTAGTCAAATAACAATCCGAAAAGAAGTTAAAACAGTAATTTTTATGCATTTGAAATATATGGCAATAGGAAGTATTATGGCTGAGGTGGTAGCGACTAAAAGATTTTGTAGATATCTGGAATTAAGGTATCCTAAGATTATATCATTACTAGATTTGACACGGGATATTATGGAAAGCTATTTGATCTATCTTCAGACAGAGGCAAAGGAAAGGAAAAATTATCGCTCTGATTTATATGGTCTACGAAGGGTAGTTGAAGATGTGGGAAATCATTATGATAGGCAGGATATCAAAAACCTATTTATAAGTACAGATTTTCCCAGCACGCCAAGATATCTATTTAAGTTTTATTCGGACGAAACCATAAAGAAGCTGAATGAAAACATTTTTCAGATGGATGAACAAATAGCGAGGGCGTTAATCCTTCATCAGCTGCTGGGAACACGAATTTCGGATACGCTTACACTAAAAACAGACTGTTTGAGTATAAGAGAAAATCGATATTTTATACGAATCGAGCAGGTAAAATCAATTACATTTGAAAAAGCAATTAGTGATGAAATAGCACAGCTTATTATAAAGTCAATTGATTATACCGAGGAACATTATGGAAAGACAAAATATATTTTTGTAAAAAAAGATGATCCATCGAAACCATTTCAGTATAGCATGCTCCAAAATCGAGTCATGCAAATGATTAGGAAAAATGATATTCGGGATGAGAATGGAGAACTGCTGAATTTTGGAACACATACATTCCGACATTGTTATGGGAAAAAGCTGACAGAAATGCATATCGACGACTGGATGATCGCAAGGCTTTTGGGGCATAAAACATTACAAAGTGTACATCATTATCGAAAGATTGGGAACAAGATAATGGCGGATGAAACGAGGGCAGTCAGAGAGAAAATCGATATGATTTTAATGGATGTGGTAAAGGAGTGGGATGGGTATGAAATATGATAAGATGATAGCTGTTAACAAAGCTGAGAGTGAGCAGAAAATAAAAAAGGCGATTCGGGCAATCGATGATATGAGTGCCAGAGGGATGCCGATATCTGTAACAGAATTGGTTCGTTGGACAGGTTTATCAAGAGGATTTTTTTATAAGAATATGCAAGTCCGTCAGAGACTTGAGGAAGCTGTCAAACTGCCACGGCGGATAGATGTACAGCAGCCATCTGAAGAAACAAATGTTGTGGGTTATAATTTTCAGGAATTGAAGAAGGATTTTAACAGATGTCAGTCAGAGAATCAAAGGTTAAAGGTTGAAAATGAGCAGCTTCTCCAAAAGTGCAGTATACTTCAAAAAGAGGTGGACACATTGAAGAAACGGTTGGATCGAAAGGAGATTGCGTTGTTGAAAAAACTATAAAGGTTGTGATTAAAGATGAAAGCAAATAAAATCATCGAAATGAGCCAGGAGAAAAGTAGGCAAAAAGTAAAACTAGCAATGGAAGAAATTCAAAGAATGCGTAATGAGGGTGAAAGGATTACAGTTTCCGGATTATGCAAAAGAACAGGATTATCTAACTCGTTTTTCTACAGAAATGAAAAAATCAAAGAAGAAGTACATAAAGCTGTTGATATTCAAAATCAAAGCTATAAAATGAACATAGACGAAGCGGAACTCCTTGATGAGTATAAGGAAAAGTTGTTAGCTATGAGAATTGAAATTATAAAATTGAAAGCGGAAAATCAAAAGCTGGAATCAGAGTTAGATACTTTGCGAAGGCAACAGAAAGGTGTGAGTGATGTTAAATGAAGTATGATAAAATCGTAGGTCTCAAGAAACAACAAGAAAAAGAGAATTTAGAAATTATTCAGAGAGAGATTGATGCGATGCTCCGAAGAAAGGAGAGGATCTCGATTACTACCTTGGCAAAATATGCAGGAGTTGATAGAAGTTATTTTTATAGAAATTTACAGGCCAAACAAATGGTAGAAGATGCACAGTTGAAGCAGGGGGAATGTTATAATCCTAAAAAGGCAATTTTTGATAGAGCAACTGAGGAAGTTAATAAACAGCTGAAAAGACAAATGATTTTATACAAGAGACGAATTAAAGAGCTAGAGCTGCAGATAGAATTACTAGAAGAGGAAAATCAGAGGTTGAAAGAAAATAGATAATTTTACATAAAGTAAGAGAGCAGACTTTTGGACAAGAGGATATCCAAGAGTCTGCTTTTTTACTAAATTAAAAAGAAAAATAATTTACACATCGGAGTGATGTGAAAGATAAAACAAGTATTTTCAAGCATTCCGGGGCAGGTACTGGATTTTATGGTCGTGCTGATCGGTCTTGTAATCATCTTTAAGAAACAGATTACAACCCTGCTGAACAATGTATTCAAAGAAATCAACAGTCAGTCGAAAGAGGTATATTAATATGCGCAAAAGCGGGCAGATAACCGTATTCTTAAGTCTGGTTATGCTGTGCGTCTGCAGTCTGGTGTGCGGGCTCGTCGAGTCCGCCAGGACCGCAGGGGCAGGCTGGTATCTGAAGATGGCGGCAGATTCAGCCATGGATTCTGTATTCAGCGGCTATCACCGGGCGGCATGGGAGCAGTACCGGCTTTTCCTGCTGGAATACGAAGAGGAGGACGAGTCAGGCAGTACGTGGCTGAAGTATATGGAGCCTTATATGGAAAACCATGGCTGGTATCCGGCTGTCATTCAGACTGCCTCGGTCAAAGAAATTTCCCGTATTACCGATGAGCACGGAGCCAACCTTAAGCAGGAGATACAGGATTACATGCGGTATGGAATCTGGGATACTGTGGCGGAGGAATCCGAAGCGGAAACTCTATGGAAGGAACTGAAAGAGGCGGAATCCCTGCAGACCGTTTCAGAGGCGTACAGCGGCCACGCGAGGGAGGCGGCACGCATGGAACGTGCGCTTGAAGCCATATGGAAATCGCTGGAGAACCAGGAAGAGTATCGTAAAAAGGCCGCCGCCAGGCTGTCCGGCTGGGATGGATCCGGTTTTCGGACCGCCGCAAAGCAGTTAAAAAAAGAGGCGGAGCGCCTTTCGGGGCTGATAAAGACCTACGAAAAGAAAGCTGACGAACTGGCTGCACATCTGGAGAAAACGAGGGCGGACACAGAGCAGCAGAGGGATGATTTAAGCAAAGGTATACGGAGGGCCATGGAGGAGGAACTGGCCAGCTATGAGTCATACATTTCTGAGAACGGAGAGAAGCGGAGGGAGATAGAAGCCATGCTCCCCGGGACAGAAGGAAATGCGGCGCTGATCGACCGTGCGGTGGAGCGGTCTTATGAGGTCGAAGAAATTATCGATGAATGGGATGACGAGGACGAGGGAGATGGGCCGGATGAGGATGCATTATGGGGATCTGTTGAGGCTGTCTGGGATAGAGTGAAGATACCGGAGCTCTCCTTTCGGGCGGGGCTGAAGGAACCGGAAAAGCAGAATCTTCTGGAACAGATTCAGCAGATGGCGGGACTGGATCTGTTGATGTTAGTCCTTCCTGAAGGACAGGAGGTTTCTAAAGGTGTGATTCAGACAAAGGGACTTCCGTCAGTAATTTATACAGAAGACATTTTGAAAGACAATTTTCTGGAACGCATATTGACAGATGAATATATAGGCAGATTTTTAACCTGTTTTTTGTCGGCTGACCAGAAGGAGGTGCGTTATGAGCAGGAATATGTACTGGGAGGCAAATCAACAGATGAAGAAAATCTGGAATTCGCCGCGGCGAGAGTTCTGGCAATGCGGGAAGGTCTTAATCTTATTCATATCTTGTCAGACAGCCAGAAAAGAGAGGAGGCGCGTGCGCTGGCCGCGGCAATTACCGGTATTACCGGGACCGCACCGCTTACGGGGATTGTAGCGTTCTTTGTTATGACAGTTTGGGCTCTGGGGGAAGCGGCGGCAGATCTAAAGGCTCTTCTGGCCGGAGACAGAGTTCCGCTTATAAAGACGAGGGAGACGTGGAAACTGAATTTAGACGGACTTCTCACCCTGGGAGAACAGGGAAAAGTGGAAGCAGGACAGGAGAAGGGGGAGGGAAAGCGCTATGAGGATTACTTAAAGATGCTGCTGTTTATAGAACCGTCAGAGCGTCTGTATTATCGGGTGATGGACGTAGTCCAGATAAATCTCTCCAGAAAACAGCCGGATTTTACCATGGAACGGTGCGCGTACCAGGCTGAGATTGTTGGCACTGGCATTGGAAAGCATCTGTTTTGGCTGGGTGGGGATCCACACTATACCATGGAAGTACATACGGACAAAGCGTATTAGAACAGGAGGCGAAGGATAATGCCCTTTTTTCAGCGGCCTTTATCAAAGGATTTTAATAAAAAAAGATCAGTTACTCTCCAGGTACGAATCCCCCTTGAGATTTACGGCCCTCCTGTAAAAAGGGTATTATCTTTCGCCTCCCTCCGGCATGTCTGGTGCAGACAACTGGGAGACCGGCTTTGTGTGTGCGGCAGCATAACGGTAGAAGCCGCGCTGGCACTGCCGCTGTTCCTGTTTGCCATGATGATCCTGATGATGCCGATGGTACTGATGAATGAGAGCAGAAAAATACAGACGGAGCTGGAACAGGTGTGCGCGGAAATCAGCCAGTATGCGGGGGTGCTGTCCGATTCCACGCTGGAAAGCGAAGACTATAAGAAAAGCGGAATTCCGGAGGAACTTATTGAAGATATGACGAAGACAGGCTTTCGCTTATATGCGGAAGGAAGGATAAGAAGCCGGATTCATACGGAGAAGGCGGGTCAGTTTTCCCTGACCGGCTCCCGGATTCTGGAGGACGGAGAAACTATAGACTTAATTCTCAGCTACCAGATGGTTCTTCCATTTCCTGTGTTTCGCATGAAGAGCGTGCCAATGACAGCCAGAAGCTGCAGAAGAGCATGGATCGGCAGAGACGGCGGAAAGGGGAATGGAGATACTGGACAGGATATGGAAGATGAACTGGTCTATATCGGCAAGAGCAGTACCCGGTACCATAGAAACAGGAATTGCCACTATCTTTACAATCATATCAGCGTAATCTCTTTTGCAGATGTAGAAACTGTGAGAAATTCAGATGGCAGGAAGTATAAACCGTGTGCCAGATGCGGCGGCCTTGCGGGACCGGGAAGTTCTGTATATATCATGCCAAGTGGGGAGAGCTATCATGGCGACAGGAACTGCTCATCTATTATTGCTTATGTGCGCGCAGTGCCGTTGTCGGAGGTGGAATATCTGGGGCCATGTTCTTATTGCGCAAAATAGAGAGGGACGGGAAAGGAGGAGACTCAATGGAAGATATAAACCGGGTACATATAATATTTACGACATTTTTAGCGGCTGCGGCCTGGCAGGATTTGCGGAATAAAAGTGTAAGTGTATGGCTGTATCTGGGCTATGGGGCAGTTGCAGGTGCCATCAGGCTGACTGGTGGGGAGCCTGTTTTACAGGCCCTGAGCGGGGGCCTGGTGGGGGTGGTGCTTTTGGCAGCAGGCTGGATGACCGCAGGTGCGATCGGAATTGGCGATGGCTTGTTTTTCGTGGTCAGCGGGCTTTATTTAAGCTTTTATGATAATGTGCGGCTGCTTTTATACGGAATATTATGGGGCGGTATATTTTGCCTGTTTTTATTTCTGCATGGGAAAAAACATGGAATAAATATACACAGAATGACGGTGCCATTTTTGCCGTTCCTCATTCCCGGATGGATCTGGATGGTGATTTCATGAAAAAAAGACTGGCAGGAAGTTATACCATAGAGGCAGCCTTCATTATGGCGCTTGTCCTGTGGGCAGTTTTGTTTTCTGTTCAGGCAGCGTACAGGCTGCGGGATGAGACAGTGGGAGCGATGGCCCTGCAGGGAGCCTCAGAGTATTTACGTCATGGAGAGGAGATTGCGGCGGAGGAGGCGGTGGCCTATGCAGAGCGCCTGGCAGGAAGACCATTCTCCTGGAGCGGCTATAAATTCATCATAGAGGAAAAAAGAACGGCACTGATGGGACGGAGCGTCAGCGCCTCTGGAAAAGGGGGAACCTGGTCCCTTTCAATCCGCCAGAATGAATATGATCCGGAGAATTTCCTGCGGATGTGCAGTCTTTTAAACCAGGAGGAATGAAATGGAAATCAAATATAAAAGAGAACTGAAGCATAATTATCTGATTATTATCCCGGAAGAAACTTTTTACGACAGCTATGAGATACGGATGATGGCCTCCAACTGTATCGATGGACTTTTGAAATTTCATGTGAAGCAGGTGGATAACATAAGATCTTACTACTATGAGATTACATCGAGACAGCCTCTGACGCGGCTTCTGGAATACCAGAGCCTGGGGGCAGAGGAGCTCCGATGCCTGATTACGGGGATCGTCAGGACTCTGGAGCGGATGGAGACATATTTACTGCAGGAAGGCCAGATTTTGTTAGAGCCGGATTATATCTATGTGGAGCCGGAAAATTTTACGGTGTATCTCTGTCTTATTCCAGGACGTCAGGGGATATTTCCGGAAGAGATGACGGCTCTTCTGCAATACCTTCTGGGAAAGGTGAATCATCAGGATAAGGAGTGTGTAGTAATGGCATACGGCCTTTATCAGGAGAGCTTGAAGGAGAACTATGGAATGGGGGATCTTCTGAGGCTGACAGGCCGGGACAAGTCTGATGATATGAGAAACGAGTGGGGGAAAGAACCGGAGATGAAAGATAATGAGTGGCAGGCGGATGCGAGGGAAACCGATAGAGAGGCGGAACTGTTACGATTGGTGAGCAGGAATAAAAAAACAGTGCGAAGAGAATCTGAGTGGAAAGAGCGCGGAAAAAAGGAGTTTGAGAACAGAACTACATTACAGGAGGGCAGTGAAAAGAGAGAGAAAAATCTGGTGGAAAAGAGAGTCCTGTTCCGTAATATTCTAACCTTTGCCGTTATTGCTGCAGGTGGACCTGTTTTTTGCTGGTTTTTATATGGAGAAAGAGGTATAAAACGATACTGGCCGCTTCTGGTTGCGCTGGATGTGCTGACAGTAATTTTTTTATTTGTGCGTATCGTCATTCCGGAATTACTTGAGGGGGATCAGAAGGAACGAGATTTTGTTGAACGAGAGGACAAAAACAGCTATGATGAGAAAGAAAGTCGTCATGAGTGGCAGATGGTATTTCAGGAAGAATCTGAGAACAGTCATGAAATTCCGGTTACAGGTAATCATGAGGTAAATTTTAAGCATGAGGAGTGTACTACGGCCCTATTGACTGAACCGGAACGGCCTTTAAATTCCAGATGCCTCCGCAGTACAGAACCGGGAATCCCTGACATTATCATTTCCTACGTACCGTTTATTATTGGTAAACAGGAAGGACTGGCAGACTATGTATTAGCCCGTGATACAGTCAGCCGTCTCCATGCGAGAATAGACAGAGAGGGGGAGGAGTACAGGATTACGGATTTAAATTCGACAAACGGAACTACGGTAGGCGGAAGGCTGCTGGAGATGAATGAAACCGCGGTACTTTTGCCTGGAGAAGAAGTTTATATCGCAAATATTGGATTTATATTTACATAAAGCGGCAAATTGTGCTAGAATGGTCGTAAGATTATAAGGAGAGCACAATGGAAGATTTGTACGGACGAAAAAAAGCATATGTGAATACCGGCCTTATCGCGCTAAACGTGCTGTACTTCCTTTTTCTGGAGGCGACAGGTTCTTCGGAGAATACATCATTCATGGTGGCACACGGCGCCATGTATGCGCCGCTGGTAATAGAAAAAGGTGAATATTACCGGTTGATTACCTCTGTATTTATGCACTTTGGAATCAGCCATATTATGAACAATATGTTGATTCTTTTTATCCTGGGTGATAATCTGGAAAGAGCCCTGGGTCATATAAAATATCTGTTTTTCTACCTGATCTGCGGAGTGGGGGCGAATATCGTATCCATGGCCGTGAATTTAGGGGAGTACCGAAACGTCGTATCAGCCGGCGCTTCGGGAGCTATATTTGGTGTGATAGGCGGACTTTTATACGCCGTCATCATAAATCGTGGCCGGTTGGAAGACTTGAGTACCAGACAACTGGTTGTGATGATTGTATGTTCCCTGTATTTTGGCTTTACCAGCACAGGTGTTGATAATGCCGCACATATTGCAGGTTTATTAATAGGCATTGTAATGGGGGTCCTTTTATATCGCAAGCCCAGGAAAAAACGCAATACCGAGATATGGGGATAAAATGGAAGGAGGTGAGAGTGTGAGGGATGACAATTGTATTTTCTGCAAAATTGCTAATGGCGAGATACCGTCAGAAACCATTTACGAAGACGAGACGTTTCGTGTAATTCTGGATTTGGGCCCGGCATCGAAAGGACATGCTTTAATTCTTCCAAAGCAGCATTACAGCGACATCTGCGAGTTGGATGAGGATGTTGCGGCCAAGGTCCTTCCACTGGCAGCAAAGATAGGAACGGCGATGAAAAAAACTTTGAATTGCGCCGGGTTTAACGTAGTCCAGAATAACGGGGTGGAAGCAGGACAGACTGTATTTCATTTTCATGTGCACATTATTCCTCGTTATGAGAAAGGGCCTGTTATGGTTTCGTGGGTACCGGGAGAGGTGAGCCCGGAAGAATTAACAGAAACAGGAGCTGCCATAAGGAGCACCCTGTAACCAAAGGGGGCATAGGAGATGAGCATGCAACAAGATGAAGATATGCTTTTACAGTCGATTTACGAAGAGTATCAGGGAACGCTCCGCCGGATTGCGAGAGCGCTGAATGTTCCCAATATGGAACTTGAAGATGTAGTTCAGGAAACTTTCATAGCTTACTTTAGGAAGTATTCCTTAACATGGTCGCCAACACGCAAGAAAGCGATGCTGGTGAAAATCCTGAAAGGAAAAGCGATTGATTGTCTCAGAAAGAATGGACGCTATGAAAAGGTCAGTCTTGATGAGGAAAATTCGGTAAGATGTATTGAGATGCTGACCACGTATGTGGTAACGGATCCCATTGATATTATAATCAGTGAGGAAGCAATACAGAGAATAACTACAGAAATCGCCAATATGAGACAGGAATGGAAAGAGATGGCCGTTCTGTATTTCCTTGAACAGAGAACTATACCGGAGATTTGTGAGATGCTGGAGATACCGGGAACGGTATGCCGCTCCCGGATTTACAGGACAAGAATGTGTCTGAAAAAGATTCTCGGACCAAAATACGATATTTAACAATTTAACAATGTTTAGTTTGAAGCCAGAGATTCGATCATATCCACGATTGTATCGACGGCATTATGCAATTCGCTTTGTTCCATGCGGCTGATATAGGTTTGACGGTCGTTATATGTTTGGGTAATGGCCTGGAACAGGGAATCATCAGAAAGATTCTCTTCTTCCAGGACGCAGCTGAAGCCCTGTTTTTTAAATGACCGCGCATTTAGGATCTGGTCACCGCGGCTGGCAGCAGCAGAAAGTGGAATCAGGATATTAGGCTTATGGAGTGCCAGAATTTCACAGATAGAATTGGCACCTGCTCTTGATATCATTAGATCCGCTGCAGCGAATAAATGTTTCAATGGTGCGTCAACGTACTCGTACTGTACATATCCTTCGGTGGTTTTCAGGCTTTCATCCAGATTGCCCTTGCCGCAGATATGTATTACCTGGAAGGTCTCAAGCAGTTTTGGAAGTATATGGCGTACAGAGCGGTTAACGGTAACAGAACCGAGACTACCGCCGATAATAAGAATGATAGGGCGGTTGGCAGACAAACCGGTGTATTTAAGTCCGGTAAGCCGATCGCCCTGTAACAGTTCTTTACGTATCGGTGAACCGGTAAGGCATGCCTTTTCTTTTGGAAGGTATCCCAGAGTCTCCGGGAAGTTACAGCAGACCTTTGCCGCTGATGGAATACAGATTTTATTAGCCAGTCCGGGAGTCATATCGGATTCATGGATAATAACCGGAATTTTATAATGCTTTGCCGCAAGAACAACGGGAACGGCAACAAAACCGCCTTTGGAGAAGACGACATCGGGCCGGTGGAGTTTTATCAGCTTCAGGGCCTCGCCATAGCCTTTCACAACGCGGAATGGGTCGGAGAAATTTTTGATGTCAAAATATCTGCGGAGTTTACCGGAGGAGATACCATCATAGGGAATCCCTGCTCCTTCGATGAGTTTTCGTTCGATTCCCTGATAGGATCCAATATAACGGATCTCATAGCCATGTTCTTTCAGAGATGGAATCAGAGCAAGGTTCGGGGTAACATGTCCGGCTGTTCCGCCGCCGGTTAAAATGATTTTTTTCATAAGACGTTGCCTCCCAATATCGATATACTATTATAGTAAACGTTAGCAACAAAATGTCAACCCCAAAGCGTGTGGGAACTTCAGGATAACCTGTAATTATGAGGTGTGTGCGTGGACCAAGATAGGAATCATGGAAAAAAATGTTCTGTTTTCAAGCGAATAAAATATTTTTTAACACGACAAGTAAGAATGGATGCACGGTTGCTTGATTTTATGCAGGAGCACCCGGAAATAGCACCAGATTCTGATCTACTTGAAGCACCGCCCGGTGAATTTCAGAAAATATTGGCTGAGATGGATAAAAGAGGAATCAAGCCTGCTGTTAAAAGGCAGGTAAAACTAAAAAACTGTCTGACCAACGCAGGAAGATATATGCATAGGCCTGCGTTTGTTGCGCTGTTAGTGTTTTTGATAATTGGTGGGACTTCTGTGGGGACATCGGCGAAGAAGGCTTATAACTATAGAATGAGGGAGAGGGATTCGGGAAAAAGTGATATTGTTTGGAATAATGATGAGTATATATTGACATTAGATGATGAAGTGGATAGAGTATATTTAGATATTGGTGAACAATTAAATATAAAACCTTTAAAATTAATGTATATACCATTTAACATGAAATTCGAAGAATTAAAAATATTTGCTGATCATGCAAATATAAAATTTTTGTTAGAAGATAAAGCTTTTAATTTTATACAATCAAAAAAACCTGTAACGTCTTCTAATAATGTAGTATCTGACAGAAGTAAATATAAAAAAATATATAATAAATGGTTAGATATTACTATATCTATCGAGAAAAATAAGCTTATTAATGAGGCTGTAGAATATAGTGCTAAATTTGATTTAAAAGGATGTTATTATTATATATCAGGTATTATTGAGGAAGATGAATTTGTGAAAATAATTGAAAATTTAAGTTACTAAAGAAAGGTATGATATGAAAAAACGAGTTTTAAACATATTTTTAATATTTATAATAACATTATTTTGTGCAATGCCGGCTTCTGCACAAAATATATATTTCACAGAGCCACAACAGACTTTTAATGCTGCAACTAAAGGAAGTCGAGCTATAGTAAAACAGCCAAGAGGAAATGTTATTTCAGCTGGTATTTTAGAAATATCGAGTCCTGGCAATGGAGAAATAGGAGTCTATATGCAAACATTAACTCATGTTGATATTGATGAGACAACATTTGGTATTTACTTAGACCGTTGGATAGAAAGTGAGCAGAGGTGGGCTAATGTAGCTGACTATAAGTTTGTATATAACAAAGAGAATAGTCCGGACGATGATTTAATGACTAAGGCAATCTCATTCAACATAATAGGGCAACCGTTAGACTGTAATTATAGATTACGTGGAGTTCATGTGGTAGTTTCGGGAGGAATAAGAGAAATGCTTTCAAGCAAGACAGATGGTATATTAGTTAAAGACTCAGAATAAATAAAATGTGTTTGCAAAATATAACTTATAACGCAATTTTATAGAAGACCTTTGGAGTTGATTATAATTAAAGGCTCTTTATCAATAGTCGGGGTAGGATTTGTTAAAATCTTGCCCCATCTCTTTAATAAGGGTACTTTTTATGTATAATTCCAGGTTATACTGATTTTGGGTATGCCAAATAAGCCTCGTATTACCAACCATTTTATCCTATGATGTACAGTGGAGTATCCGGGTCCGGAAACGTTTGAAGTTTCAAATTCCGTGGCTGCTCCTTTTTAATATCTTTATCTTGTAATTGAAGCCTTCTGTAGAATCATTTGTCAGCCCGTATTTCAAGGCATTCAGGATTTCTTTCCGCAAGGTTCTGTAGGTCCTGGCACAGTCTTCAAACTCCTTGATTCCGCAGTTCAAGGCATTCGTAATCCAGTCATCAAATTCCCGTTGCTGCTGACTGTAGGCATCTATCTGGCAGATATCATAAAAGCACTCTTTCGTGCAGTGTGCCAGACGCAGATATTCACATTAGGTCACAGGCATGGTTGTTCTCATCTTTCAGCTTTTTATAGTGGGTTAGAATGACCTTTCAACTGCGTTTAAAATACTTACGCAGAGAAGCTAGTATGGAGCACTGAGTTTGTTTGCGTACGTTTTCAATGGCCTATGTAACCTGGCGGAAAATATGATATTTATCTATAATGATCTTCGCACTTGGAAAGAACGTCTGCGCAAGCTCTGTATATGACGGCCACATATCACAGACGAAGAACTTTAAGTTTAATCGCTCTTTCTTGGGGATGCTGCGCCCATAGACAGCCAGGTGGCTCTGGGTCCGATCCGGAAGGAGGTCGAGAATTCGGTGTTGTTTCGGATCAACCGGGCTGTACTGATATTTGCCAGTTAAAGAATTGCCTTTGAATTCATCAATGGAAAGTGTTTGCGGGAGTCGGTCGGGCGTAGGATAGCTGATGGTATCCTGAAGCCGGCAGACTGTTTGGACGGAAACACCAGTAAGTTCTGCGATCTGTTTTACGGAAAAGGTCTGGCGAAGTAAGGAAACAATGTAGAAAGCAAGCCTGCGGGTCCTGCGATGACAGAATGGCAGAAACGAGCACGGTTCCGTAAAACGTTTGCGGCAGGAGGTACAGACATACCGTCGTTTACAAAGGACCGGGATTACCTTCCCTGTAAAGGGGTGTCCTGGACTTCTTGTAAGCGGTAATCAAGAATCCGTATAGTTTTGGCCCCACAGCAAGGACAGGTCTGTTCTGAGGGGTGTAACTGAATAAAAATTTTAATAAAGGAGTCCGCCTGGAGTACTTTTTATATATAGGCACCTTCCAAATTGAGGAAAGCCTTGGTATAATTAGGGTACATCTATAAGGGGCACCTCCGTAAACTTTAAACTTTGGTCGGGATAATGCGTTTGGGAGGCTTCTTAATTACAAACAAAAGAATGTTGGAAGTGTTTTTTTAGCACACCCCAACATTCAGTATAGAACCTAATTAAATTAAGCCCAAAGGTCTTTTTGCTATAAAAAGTTTTAGTGTATCTTGTTTTTCAATAAAACATTTAAGTAAATAAAATCATCTTTTAATTTAGTTAAACCTTTTTACAACTTATCTTCCCACTCCACTTCCTTAAACCCAACCAAAACAAAATCTTCCCCCACAACAATCGGCCGTTTTACAAGCATGCCATCTGTAGCCAATAATTCCAACTGCTCAGCCTCAGTCATTTCTGGTAAACGATCTTTTAAATTCTGTTCTTTGTAAAGATTTCCACTTGTGTTAAAAAACTTTTTCAGAGGGAGCCCGCTTTTCTTGTACCAGGTTTCCAGTTCTGCCGCGGTGGGGTTCTGCTCTTTAATATGGCGGGCTTCATAGGAGATTCCATGGTCATCCAGCCATTTTCGGGCGCGTTGGCAGGTGCTGCATGGGGGATACTGTAAAAATAATATGCTCATATTGGATATTCCTTTCTTTTTATCATATTTTTCATATATTTATTGGGACTTTCGCATGGGTTAAAAGCCCATTCTGGCGATTGAGCGCGTTACTTTTGGTACAACTGCCATTGACTCTATTTTATCCTGGATTGCCCTGAATGAAAAGGGGATTTTTGAATAGAATGTAGTAATAGACAGGATTGAGGAGTTTCAATGAGCTTTATTTTATTTTTATCGGAGGCAATGGTTCCGCTGATTCTTTTTTATATTGTTGGATTTGGAATTCTTTCGAAACGTCCGGTTTTTGATGATTTTATCAATGGTGCAAAAGATGGGATGAAAACAGTTGCAGGGATTATGCCAACGCTGATCGGATTGATGACCGCGGTGGGAGTACTGCGCGCTTCGGGCTTTTTGGATTTTCTGGGAGATCTTTTGAAGAATCCTGCAAGCTGGCTTTGTCTTCCGGCACCGGTGGTACCTGTGATTTTGGTGCGATTGGTATCAAACTCCGCAGCGACAGGACTTGTGCTTGATATTTTTAAGGAATACGGTACAGATTCCTATGTTGGCATGCTGACCTCAATTTTAATGAGTTGTACAGAGACTGTGTTTTACTGCCTCAGTATCTATTTTGGCACTGTGAAAATCAAAAAAACAAGGTATACTATGGGAGGTGCTTTGGTGGCTACAGCGGCAGGAGTGGCAGCAAGCATTATTTTGAGCCGATTTTTGGCATAAAATCCAGTAATTAAACAGTTTTTTAAGAATTTCATAAGAATTCAGGTGGTTGCCTTAGGATTCATTATCATGTATAATCATGAGGAAGCTTTTATTGGCAGGAACGTATGAAAGGGATAGACGTGGATACTTACGGGACTCTTAACGAAGTATTGGTAAGATTGTTTCGCGATATTATGGACATAGAACAACAGGCCATTATTACGTCTGAGTTTAAGGACTTGACAAATAATGATATGCATGTTATAGAAGCCATTGGGATCGAAGAACCGAAGAATATGTCAACTATAGCAAAAGAGCTTTCTGTGACAGTCGGGACACTGACGATTGCGATGAACAGTCTGGTTAAGAAAGGCTATGTGACTCGTCAGAGAGGAAAAGAGGACCGCCGCGTTGTCTATATATTTCTTTCAGAAAAAGGAAGGGCTGCTTACGAGCATCATGCCAGATTCCATAAGGATATGATCGATGGCGTTATCGGTCAGCTGAGCGGAGATGAAGTAGAAGCTTTGATTAAAGCTCTGACCAAGTTAAATACCTGGTTTCGGAGCCTTGAGGAGAACTAGAAGGAGGCTATAATTAATCATGAAAAAATTCATCATGTGTTTTGTAGGAGCTATGCTGGTATTATCTTTGGCGGCATGTACACCAACTCCCGTAAAACAGTCAGAATCAGCAACAGAGCCTATGGTTGAGGCATCGACCGGCGGGGCCAGCGATAAAGTACCGGACCCGAACGTGGAACCGATGGAGATCATATCTGTATACAGTTCTAACGAAGATGCGACAGGATTAAATCAGGCGATGGATGCAGTAGATGAACTGACAGCGCAGTCGCTGGTTGATAAGCTGATTGAATATGGTGTTTTAGAAGAAGGGACTGAGGTCCTTAATTTTGACACAAAAGATGGCATCGGTACCCTTGATCTTTCAAAAGTACCATCCAGCGGGACATCAGGGGAATTATTAATGCTGACAGCCATTGGGAATACATTTACGGAAAATTTTGAACTGGACAAGCTGAAGCTTCTTGTAGATGGAAAGAATTATTCCAGCGGGCACATTGAGCATGGCGATAATGATTATCTGGAATACAACAGAGATTATAAAAAGCTGTAAAGAGGCATGCAATAATTATTATCATATCGAAGATACTGGTTATGTGTGAAATTATAAAATAGTAATATGGCAGATAGATAAAGGTGCCGCTTAATCACTAAGTAAATGTGATTAAGCGGCACCTTTATTCAGTACAAATTAAGGGCTGAATAAACATACTAAGAAATTAGAAAATGCATGCTCGATGAAATCGTCAGTTGGTTAAATGTTCAATAAATAGAGTTGGATAAGTGGCCAAATAAATACCCATTAAACTCATTTTCTGATTCTACTGATCCATCTGTTCCGCCAGCCACAACCGGAAATATGGCTGTATTATGCTGAATTGAGCCGGACCGATGTCGAGGAGAAAGGTGTGGAATGCTTTTAAATCAAACTGATCTTTCAAAATCTTTTCCGCTGTATTTCTCATTTCCATAATTTCCATGTATCCCACGTAATACTCCATATAGTTGGTAGGATTCTCCACCAGGCTGTAATAGATGGTATCTGCGACATCACTGTCACCGATATTATAAAATTTACTGAGATATTCTTTTACCTGTCCTTTGTCCCAGCCATCGTAATTAATGCAGATATCGAGCAGTGCATACAGGCCGAGAGAGATGGCGGCATTGTGGGCCAGAAGCTGCCCCATGCTCGGATCGAGTCCATTGTCGAGCGTGTAGGAATAATACTCTACATAGGTGGCCCAGCCTTCCGAATAGCTGGAGAAGGACAAAATCTTCCGAAGATCACAGGTGTTATTGCTGATAAAGTAAACATTTTGATATAGATGGCCTGGATAGCCTTCATGAGCCAGTGTCGGAAATAAATCTTCATTCTGAAACCTGGTGCCGCCGTTAATGTAAATGACGTTATCCTGGTAACGGTCCAGCGGGGGCACAAGGTAAAATGCAGGACTTAAGGAACCCTCCAGTGCTTTTGGAACGTATTTGACCTTATAGCTGCATTTGGGAAGCGCGGGGAAATCTTTGGAAATCTGCGCTTTTAAGGTCTCCAGAATTTCATCGGGCTTTGTATACTGGAATGCATAGGTATCCAGGGCATCGACCAGCTCGGGATGAGTCTGCACGATTTCTCCCAATGCCTTTAGATCAGAATTTAACTGTTTCTCAATTGCCTTCTGAAGCTTTACAACGCTGTCATAGGAGGTGGCCGTGTTGGATTTTACAAGATATTCAAAATATTCCTTTCCCTGTGGAAATTCACTCAGTCCTTTTTCATTAGTCCCTGTTCCCATCAGCGAAGTGATCCCGTCAATGAGGTTCTTATAGGCGGGGATAAAATGTTCTTTTAATACCGCAAGGTTTTGCTCTTTATATGCAGCCTTTTCTTCCGGTGATGCATCGGTAAGAGCATCAACCCGTTCGTTAAAGGTCTCCGCCAGGAAACTGTGATCCGGTTGAATTAAGTAGGCCTCACAGGACTGTAGAACATGGTCGGCGGCGGTGTCACACATGAAAAGTCCTGCCTCCGATTTTTCCTTCTCAAATTCCAGAATCTGTCCATAATATGTATCAATCGTGGACAGCAGGGCCAGGTAGTGATCTACGTCTTTTTTACTGTAAAAGGTGTATTCGGCCAAAAGGATCGGGAGCTGTGCCTGAATGCCGATCGTGCTGGTTAAGGGCTGTGCATAGAGTTCCAGGCCTTCCGAAGATAGTTCCGTCTCAAGATAAGAGGAGAGAATCTTGTAGGTGAGTTTCTGTTCCTTAGTCAGCTTTTTTATATCAATGGAGCCAAGCGCTTTCTTTAAATCCTGCATTTCACCGTAGTTTTTCTTCATGTTGCCCAGAGAAAATTCTCCAAAAGTATCAGGAACTTCTGTGATGCCGCGTGAAGCAGGATCAGCCAACGTGTAATGAAGATCCAGGCCTGAATTCTTAAGTTCTTCTTTGAAAATGGTCTGAGTGAGGGCGTCAAATTGATTCTGGACGCTCACATTTTCCGATTTGTACTGTTCGTACTGGGCGGAAGACGTTTCAGACGGTGTAGGTGTCTTTGGTCCCGCGCAGGCCGCCAGCATGGAGGCCGAGAGAAGAATGGCCAGCAGACGGCGGGCCTGTTTTACGTGTTTGTTTGTCATAATTATTCCTCCAATATTCACTATTATAATTATATGGAGAAAAAGAGAACTCATGAGTTAAAGTTTGACGAAAAACAACGTGTTTTTCAGTTTTATCGGGATTTCTAACCAGTTTCCCGCTTGACAAACCGGATGGAAACTATTACACTAAGAGTTACAAATCCAGTTTATATAGGAATGCAGAGAAAAGAAGAGTAAGAAGAGCGCTTCATGTGCAGAGACTCCCGGGAGCTGAAAAGGGAGCTTGAGGTACTTCCCAACATGGTCTTGGAGCAGCAGAGCCGAAGTGGCGGTTACCGCCTTTAAGCTTTGACGGTTACACCCGTTATCGTGTCAGACTGTAATTCCCGTTTCAAACGGGAGCGCAGCCGAAGAGGTCCGTGTCGTGAGAGACGGATAAATTAAAGTGGTAACACGGGAAATATTCCGTCTTTAAGTGTCCTGAAAGGATATTTACAGGCGGTTTTTTATTTCACAGAAAAACAGGTCTTATGAAATAAAAACGCTTGCCGGACTCTTTATTCTTTTCAGTAATGAAATGCAGTTAGTTATAAAACGTACAGGAGGGAAAAACAATGTGTAAAGATTGTAAGAAAGAACCATATTATATTACCACTGCCATTGCCTATGCGTCGGGAAAACCGCACATTGGTAATACGTATGAGGCAGTGCTTGCGGATGCGATTGCCCGGTTTAAGAGAGCCGAAGGGTATGATGTATTTTTCCAGACAGGAACAGATGAGCACGGTCAGAAGATAGAGGAAAAGGCCGAGGCAGCAGGCGTAACACCACAGGAATTCGTAGATCATGCCGCGGGGCAGATCAAGACGATCTGGGATCTGATGAACACTTCCTATGATAAGTTTATTCGTACAACGGATAAGGATCATGAGGCCCAGGTACAGAAAATTTTCAAAAAGCTGTATGATCAGGGGGATATTTATAAAGGCTATTATGAGGGACTTT
Source organism: Hungatella sp. (assembly GCF_046966825.1). Classification (NCBI taxonomy): domain Bacteria; kingdom Bacillati; phylum Bacillota; class Clostridia; order Lachnospirales; family Lachnospiraceae; genus Hungatella; species Hungatella sp. The sequence continues at coordinate 29,474 of NZ_JBKVCZ010000012.1, forward strand.
ACTGTACTCCGTGTGAATCTTTTTTTACGGAATCCCAGTTGGTTGACGGCAAATGTCCAGACTGTGGCCGTGAAGTTAAGCCGGCGAAGGAAGAGGCATATTTCTTCCGTATGAGTAAGTACGCAGACCGCCTGATTAATCATATCAATGAGCATCCGGAGTTTATTCAGCCAGTATCCAGGAAGAATGAGATGATGAACAATTTCCTCCTTCCAGGACTTCAGGATCTTTGTGTATCCAGAACGACATTTAGCTGGGGAATTCCGGTGACCTTCGATCCGAAGCACGTTACCTATGTATGGCTTGACGCGCTGACTAACTATATCACTGGAATTGGATATGACTGTGATGGAAACAGCAGTGCACAGTTTGCGAAACTCTGGCCAGCAGACCTTCATCTGATTGGAAAGGATATCATCCGTTTCCATACTATTTACTGGCCGATCTTCTTAATGGCTCTTGACCTGCCGCTTCCGAAGCAGGTGTTTGGCCATCCGTGGCTGCTTCAGGGCGACGGCAAGATGAGTAAGTCCAAAGGAAATGTCCTCTATGCAGACACTCTGGTAGATTTCTTCGGCGTGGATGCCGTAAGGTATTTTGTCCTTCATGAGATGCCATTTGACAATGATGGAGTGATCTCCTGGGAGCTGATGGTAGAGCGCATGAATTCTGATCTGGCTAATATCCTTGGAAATCTGGTCAACCGTACAATTTCCATGTCCAATAAATACTTTGGCGGCGTGGTCAACAATGCAGGCGATATGGAGGCGTTAGACGACGATTTAAAGGCAGTCGTACTGGACGAAGTGAAAAAGGCCCGCGAAAAGATGGAGAAGCTTCGTGTGGCGGATGCCATTACGGAAATCTTTAACATATTCAGGAGAAGCAATAAATATATTGATGAGACGACACCCTGGGTTCTGGCGAAAGACGAAGCGAAAAAGGGCCGTTTAGAGACTGTGCTCTATAATCTGACAGAGGCCATTACCATTGGAGCATCTCTGCTGGAATCCTTTATGCCGGATACTTCCGCAAAGATTCTGGAGCAGCTTCATACTGAGAAACGCAGTCTGGAGCAGATGGATCAGTTTGGACTTTACCCATGTGGAAATCATGTGACGGATAAACCGGAAATCCTCTTTGCCCGTATGGATATCAAAGAGGTAATGGAGAAAGTAGAGGCCATGCAGGCTGCCTCGGCTGTCGGAACCGCACAGGAAGGCACTGGTGAAGAGACGGGAGCAGACGCACCTGAGGTTATCGATATTGAGGCAAAGCAGGAGATTACCTACGATGACTTTGCGAAGCTGCAGTTTCAGGTAGGTGAAATAATCGCTTGCGAGGCAGTGGCAAAGTCGAAGAAGCTTCTTTGTTCCCAGGTACGTATCGGAAGCCAGGTAAAGCAGATTGTAAGCGGAATTAAAGCGCACTATACTCCGGAAGAGATGGTAGGCAAGAAGGTTATGGTAGTCGTAAACTTAAAGCCTGCGAAGCTGGCGGGAGTACTTTCTGAGGGCATGCTTCTGTGCGCAGAGGACGCGGAAGGCAATTTATCCCTTATGGTACCGGAAAAAACGATGCCTGCGGGAGCAGAAATCTGTTAATAGAGTAGAAGGTTGGGGCTGGGTTCCGGGAATCCGGCCCCAGTAATCTATACTCCAAATCTTTGCGTACTCAGTACCTGCTATACACGCCAGGATTTGGAGGACAGACTACTGGTTTTATGAAAGGAGTATGGATGGAGCAGACTTCAGCAAAATATGGAGCCGGCGAACGGTCAGGTGGAATTTCGGGAAATACACTTAAGACGGTTGCGATTGTTACCATGCTTATTGATCATATCGGAGCGGGAATTGTGGAACCATATCTCAATATGAACATGGTAGCGATGGAAGGAAATGAGTTGCTTGGCCGTCTCTATTACCTGGATATGGGGCTGCGCATCATTGGAAGAGCTGCCTTTCCGATTTTCTGCTTCCTGCTGGTGGAAGGATTTCTCCACACACATAATGTGAAAAAATACGGGAGCCGTCTGCTTCTGTTCGGTCTGATCTCGGAGATTCCATTTGATCTGGCATTCTTTGGTACCTGGTTTTATCCGGCATATCAGAACGTTTATATTACACTTTTTATTGGCCTGGTGGTCCTGGTTGGATACCGGCGCTGGGAGTATGACGCGGTTAAGAAAATGTTAGTGGTTGCGGCTGGCTGTGCGACGGCTTATCTGCTGAGATGCGATTATGATATCAGCGGTATACTGATGATTGTTATTCTATATGAGTTTCGGAGAAATAAGCGATATCAGGTGCTTGTGGGCGGACTTATGGCGGCGCTGGAAAGCATCAGCTTTTTTGGAGCGGCAGTGCTGGCATTTATTCCAATCAGCATGTATAATGGTACGAGAGGCCGGATAAATTTAAAGTATTTTTTCTATTGGTTTTATCCGGTCCATATAATGGTATTATATCTGATTCAGCTCCTGGTTGTCAGGTGACAGGCTCGTTTTGTCAGCGCGGGCGGAACTGGGTTCAGTGATATGAGGGAAGAAAATGATGATATTTGATACACATGCTCATTATGACGATGAGCAGTTTGACGAGGACCGGGATGAACTCCTTGCTTCCATGCAGGAATGTGGAGTGGAAGCGGTTACTAATATTGGGGCCAGCCTTGCTACCTCGCAAAATACGATTGAACTGACAAAGAAGTATCCGTTTGTCTATGGAGCAATAGGCGTCCATCCCAATGAGGTCGACGAACTGAATGAGGGTGGTATTGCCTGGCTGAAAGAAAATTCTGTTTTGCCGAAAATTGTGGCTGTCGGTGAGATTGGTCTCGATTATTACTGGGATGAGCCGGGGCGGGAGGTTCAGAAAAAGTGGTTCCTGCGTCAACTGGAGCTGGCTCGGGAAGTGAAGCTTCCAGTTGTGATTCACAGCCGCGATGCTGCGAAAGATACGCTGGATATTATGAAGTCATTTCATGCAGAGAATCTCGGCGGAGTGATTCACTGCTTCTCCTATACGAAGGAGATGGCGCGGGAATATTTAAATATGGGTTTCTATCTGGGAATCGGCGGAGTCGTAACCTTCAAAAACGCAAAGAAGCTGAAGGAAGTCGTGGAATATATGCCGATGGAGCAGATGGTTTTAGAGACAGACTGTCCCTATCTTTCGCCTGTTCCAAACCGTGGTAAACGCAACTCATCGCTGAATCTCCCGTATGTGGTGGAGGAAGTGGCCCGCTTAAAAGGGATTTCGGCGGACGAGGTAATAGAAATCACAAACAGAAACGCGAAAACAATGTACAGGCTTTAATGGAGGGCGCGAATGGCGACACTGGGAAACCCCCAAAAGACGATAGAGATCATACAGAAATATGAATTTGCATTTCAGAAAAAATTTGGTCAGAATTTTCTGATCGATACCCATGTGCTGGAAAAGATTATAGCGGCTGCGGGTGTGACGGAGGATGACTGCGTGCTGGAGATTGGACCGGGAATCGGGACTATGACGCAGTATCTGGCGGAACATGCCAGAAGTGTTGTAGCGGTGGAGATCGATAAGAATCTGATTCCGATTCTTCAGGAGACACTGAAGGAGTATGAGAACATCACCATAATCAACGACGATATCTTGAAGGTTGACATAAATAAACTGACAGAGGAATATAATGGTGGACGGCCGATTAAGGTGGTTGCCAATCTTCCTTATTATATTACGACGCCAATTATTATGGGGCTCTTCGAAGGAGGAGTTCCCATCGACAATATTACCGTCATGGTTCAAAAAGAAGTGGCGGAACGTATGCAGGTAGGGCCGGGATCCAAGGACTACGGAGCGTTGTCGCTGGCGGTGCAGTACTATGCTGACGCCTATATTGTGGCCAATGTGCCGCCTAACTGTTTTATCCCGAGACCGGGGGTTGGATCCGCAGTAATCAGGCTGACAAGGCATAAAGAACCACCGGTAGAAGTGGATGATCCAAAGCTGATGTTTAAGCTCATACGTGCGTCCTTTAATCAAAGGCGTAAAACGCTGCAGAATGGGCTGAACAATTCGCCGGAACTGCCTTTTGCCAAAGATGAGATCGCAGATGCCATCGAGAGTCTGGGCGTCACTCCTCAGATACGTGGGGAGGCGCTGACACTGAAACAGTTTGCAGATTTAAGCAACTATTTTACACGTAACAGGGGGTAATATGTCAGATTCACTCATTACAAAAAAAGCGATTGCCGCGGCGCTGAAACAGGTTTGCAGGGAAAAGCCGTTTGATAAGATATCGATCGCGGATATTACCGCGGTATGCGGATTAAACCGTCAGACGTTTTATTATCATTTTCAGGATAAATATGAACTGCTCAGCTGGATCTATTATAACGAGAACTTTTCTAAAATCACAGAAGATATTACCTTCGATAACTGGGATCAGAAATTCCTGGAGATGCTTCGGATTATGGAAAAAGAAAAGCCGTTTTATGTAAACACACTGAAAGAACAGGAACACACCTTTGAGAGCTATTTATTTGAGATGGCCAAAGCCCTGTTTTTAGAGGCTATTGCCAGATTGGATGAGAATAATCATTTAAATGATGTAGAGCGGGAGTTTGATGCCGAGTTTTATGCGTATGGTATTTGCGGAGTTATCGTTTCCTGGACTCAGAGTGGAATGAGAATAAAACCAGAAGTTGTGGCGGAACACTTAAGGAGCCTGGCCAAGGATACAGAGCGGATCGGTTATATCCGAAGCCAGGGCACTGTTTAAGAAATCTTATTCATGATATAGCTGATGCATTCTTCCATTGAGGAAGTCTTGATCAGCTGGAGCAGCTCATCGTATTTCATACGGCACTCACACGGGGAAGTACTGAACTTGTTTAAAAGTTCCTCGATGTTGCGGGCCGTCCGTTCCGGTGATTTTTTACTGTTTTTTAAAAAATGGAAGAGCGCCGTTTTAAACACGGATTCTCTTAGATGTTCCTGCATGGTTGCATACATGACAATCCCCCCTGACTAATCTGACTCTGTAATTGAACGCTGTAATCTGACTATATTGTAAAAGATGAGAATCGATTTATCGATAGACAAAATAGAAAAAATGTCTGGTTTTGCGACACCGTATTGACGGTGTCGTTTTTTTTGACATTAAAAATTTCATGTATGGTGACAGGCCAGATGAAGTATGCTAATATTAGGCTATGAACAGTAACCGATTGACGAGGTAAGAAAGGAAACGGATATGAAGAAAAAAAATGGACTGGGAAAAGCGATTGTCTGGGGCGCGGCAGCAGCGGCGGCCGGTGTAGCGGCAAAAAAAGCGTATGATAATTCAAAAAAGAAACAGGAAGAGAAAGTAGATAACGTATCGGATCAGGTTATGGAAAACCGCAGCTATGAGGGAAAGAACGCCTATTTTGTTGGCGGCGGACTCGGAAGCATGGCAGGCGCGGCGTATTTAATCCGTGACTGTAAGTTCCCGGCAGAGCAGATCACAATCTATGAGGGAATGCATATTCTCGGCGGCAGCAATGATGGAATCGGTACTCCGGAAGGCGGATTTGTATGCCGCGGCGGCAGAATGTTAAACGAAGAGACGTATGAGAATTTCTGGGAGTTATTTGGCTCAATCCCATCACTCAATAATCCTGACAGAAGTGTGACAGAGGAGATATTGAATTTCGATCACGCTCATCCGACACATGCAAAGGCCCGGCTGGTGGATAAGGATGGAAACATTCTTGATGTGAGGAGCATGGGATTCACTCAGGAAGAGCGAATGGCCCTGCTGAAGCTGATGAACACACCGGAAGATAAACTGGATGATATGACAATCGAGCAGTGGTTTGCGGACATGCCTCATTTCTTTACTACGAATTTCTGGTATATGTGGCAAACGACCTTTGCTTTCCAGAAATGGAGCAGTCTGTTTGAATTCCGCCGTTATATGCGCCGGATGATTCTGGAGTTTTCGAGAATTGAGACGCTGGAAGGCGTGACGAGAACCCCATTAAACCAGTATGACAGTGTAATTAAGCCACTGGAAACATATTTGAGAGATAAGGGTGTTAATTTTATTGAAAACTGTACGGTGACAGATATTGATTTTGCAGACGGAGATGGAATTACTGCAAAAACACTGCATCTGGATGATAACGGAGAAGAGAAAACTGTTGAAATCCAAGCGGGTGATATCTGTATTATGACTAATGCGTGTATGACAGACAGTGCAACTCTGGGTGATCTCCATACACCTGCTCCGGAACCGGAATTAAAGCCTATTTCGGGTGAACTCTGGAGCAAGGTGACGATGAAAAAGCCAGGACTGGGAAATCCGGAACCGTTCTTTGGAGACGTACATGAGACAAACTGGGAGAGTTTTACTGTGACAAGCCGTGGTAATAAGCTGTTAAAAATGATCGAGGATTTAACTGGCAACGTACCGGGAAGCGGCGCCCTGATGACATTTAAAGACTCTAACTGGCTGATGAGCATAGTAATAGCAGCGCAGCCACACTTTATTAATCAGCCAATGGATGAGACGATATTCTGGGGTTATGGCCTGTATACGGATCATGTGGGTGATTATGTGAAGAAACCGATGAAGGACTGTACGGGGGAAGAAATGCTGACAGAACTTCTTCATCATCTGCATATGGAGGACCATATCGATGAGATCATGGCCGATGTGGTCAATGTTATTCCATGTATGATGCCTTATGTAGATGCCCAGTTCCAGCCGCGTAAGATGACCGACCGTCCGAACGTGGTACCGGAGGGCTCTACCAACTTCGCCATGATCAGTCAGTTCGTAGAGATTCCGGATGACATGGTATTTACAGAAGAGTATTCCGTGCGTGCAGCCAGAATCGCTGTATATACTTTGATGGACGTGGATAAGACGATCTGTCCAGTTACACCATATGTAAAGGATCCAAAGGTACTTTTAAAAGCAGTACAGACGGCATACCGTTAATTGGAGGGAAAAGCCGGGGAGCAGAGAAATTAAGCTTCCCGGCTTTTTAATTGCTCTATTTATTAATATTTCCACGAATCTTCCAAAAAATGAAAAGATTTTATGGATTGCAAGAAAGTTAAATGTATGGTATGCTATAATCTGCGCTGTCTGTCACAGACAGACAAAGAGAAAAGATATGGAGGGAAAGTAACATGAAAAAAATGGCACTTGTATTAGCTGCTGTTCTGGCTTCTGGTATGGTTCTGACCGCGTGCGGCGGATCCGGCAATGCGGCGAAGGAAACAACAGGTAATAATACATCGACCACAACCACAGCCACCGGCGGACTTGATCTTGCAGTTCAGGTTGGACCTGATCCGGAGACTGTAGATCCGGCATTAAACACGGCAATTGATGCATCTAATATTATTCTGCACGCATTTGAGACGCTTCTTACCTTTGATGAGAACAATGATATTGTTCCTGGACAGGCAGAATCCTTTGATGTGAGCGATGACGGACTTACTTATACATTCCATCTTCGTGATGGATTAAAGTGGAGCGACGGCTCTGATTTTACAGCGGAAGACTTTGTTTATTCATGGAAGCGTCTGGCCGATCCGATGACGGCGGCTCCGTATGCAGCAGACATGCTGTCTATGGTAAAAGGCTATGAAGAAGCTGCGGCCGGAGACATCGACGCTTTGGCAGTGTCCGCACCTGACGCAAAGACTCTGGTTGTAGAATTAGCCAGCCCTTGTGTTTACTTTGACAAAATCATAACTCACGCAAGCATGGCTCCTGTTAAAAAGGATGTTGTAGATGCTAATGGTGATCAGTGGGCTCTGGCTCCTGAGACCTATGTATCCAACGGACCGTTAAAGATGATCGAGTGGGTACCGGGATCTCATATGACTTTTGCAAAAAATGAAAATTACTGGAATGCTGACAAAGTTACCTTAAATTCCTTAAAGTTCGTTCTGATGGAAGATTCCAATGCGGCTTACAGTGCTTATCAGACTGGCGAAGTACAGATGATTAAGGATATTCCGACTGAGGAGATTCCAAGTCTGCAGGATAGCCCGGATTACCATCTGGATCCTCGTCTTGCTACCTCTTATACGATCTTTAACACACAGAAGGCGCCATTTGATAATGCAAAAGTGCGTATGGCTCTGAGCCTTGCTGTTGACCGTGAGTATGTAGCTAATACACTGATGATCGGCACCGTTGCCCCGGCAACCAACTTCGTAGGCCCTGGCATCTCTGACGTAGAAGCTGGTTCCTCCTTTGAAGAAGTAACACGTGCGAATAACGGCGGGGATTTCTTTAATGTAAGTGATTATGAGGCTGATCTGGCAAAAGCGAAGGAACTCCTTGCTGAAGCAGGATATCCGAATGGAGAAGGCTTCCCGATCATTGAATATATGACCAATGATGCAGGTTATAATAAACCGGTTGCCGAATATTTACAGAGTGCCTGGAAAGACCTTGGTATAACAATGGACATTAAGATCGTAGAGTGGTCTACCTTCACACCAACTCGCCGTGCCGGTGATTTTGAAATCTGTCGTGGCGGCTGGGTATATGACTATGATGATCCTTCCAATATGCTGAACTTACTTGCGAGCACAAGCGGAAACAACGATGGAAAGTATTCCAATCCGGAAGTTGACAAGCTGCTTGAAGAAGCGCGTTCTACTGCTGATAAGGCAGAACATTATGAGAAGCTTCATGCTGCAGAGAACCTGATCATGGAAGATGCAGCTGTTTCTCCGCTTGTTTATTCAAGTGATTTCTATCTGCAGAATCCGAAGTTAAAGGGAACATGGCATTCTCCATATGGTTACTGGTACTTCATGTACGCAACCATGGAAGAGTAATTGGAAATAACAGAAAATTAGAGATCTATAAAGAATTAAATATCTAAGAAATATTGGAAAGGGTTCCGCCACTTGTCAGACAATGTGGCGGGATCCTTTTTGACATACTGGATCATTTGTTATTTTTTTAGTATTCTCATTAAATAGTTAATATCCAGCAGGTTTACTGTTTCAAAATTACCATTATAAAACACACCCCAGTTATTGAATACACAAGGAAGTTCCTTTGCTTTTTGGAGCGTATCTACTTGAATAAAAGATACGGGAATCTTACTCTCTTCACAATGCTGCTTAATCATCTCGATGTTTTGATGAATATAGGGACATTGCAAATCATAATAAATGGTCAGCTCTTTACTTTCGATTCCAGGGGTTTTGACGTTTGGTGCAAATCTTGGAGTTGTCCCATCCAAAGAAAGAGCAAGCAGCTCGTATCCATTGTCAGTAGTGTCGACAACTTCGAAGCCGAATTTCTTTGCAAATGCCTGGTTGGAAAGCCAGGATTTTTGTTTTTTTGCCCCTAGCATGCAAATACCGGATTTTCCTTTTTCTTTGGCATCAGCCAGACAATATTCCATCAGAGCTTTCCCATATCCTTTTCCTTTGTAACTGCCAGTAACCCATAAGCAATAAAGATACAGATAGTTGTCCCCGTTTATAGGGACCCAGGCTGTTTCAAGAGGCGCATATTCTATAAAAACTGTAGCCTTTGCATCTAACTTTCTAAAAACATGACCTTCACTCAGCCGTTCTGAAAGCCATTGGCGCTTTGCCTCAACACCGGGATGGGATTTTTTACTGCGGATAATACAGCATAAATGCTCATTGGCAAGGTTCTCTGTCGTCAAGTTTATAAATTCAGTATCCATATGCTGCCTCGCTTTCAATAAACGGCTGTTATTTTCTTAGCCTTGCGGTATCTTACATTAGTTCAGGATTGTAATGGGCCCGCTCTCCGCCAATAAATTTAGGCCTGGTTCGTGCGCAGACAACGCGGGCGGCACCTACGTATTTGGTGGCGATGCGCACGGGTACCGCAACTGCTTTTAAATGCATGCCGATCAGAGTATCTCCGATATCAATGCCGGCGGCTGCCTGAATATGTTCCACTGCCACCGGATGCTGTAAAGTATGGTACGCCGCAGTGGCAAAGGAGCCGCCGGCCTTTAACTGAGGAACTACATTCACTGGTTCATATCCATAGCGTGCGGCAGCTTCTGCTTCCAGGATCAGAGCCCGGTTTAGGTGTTCGCAGCACTGGGCAGCTACGTCAATGCCGTGAGAAGACATAATCTGATAAATAGCGGTGTATACTGCTTCGCCGATCTCCTCACTGGAGTGAGAGCCGATGCGGTATTCTGCAATTTCACTGGAAGAACAACCGATAACGACAAGATCGTGTTCTTTTAAATGAGCGGCTTCCAATAATTCTGCAGCGGCGTCGGCCGCCTGCTTTCTGATGTCATCTAACATGGATTCCACACTTCCTTTTTGGTTTATCAATTATAATGCGGCGCGGATCGCAACAGCCATGTCTTCATACTCTTCATCAGTTAAATAAACCTTGTCTGGATTCATGGCAAATGTTCCGCCCCATTCATCCCCGCCACTGTATTTGGGCACGATGTGCATATGAAGATGGCAGCCAGTATCTCCGTAAGCACCATAGTTCACTTTGTCAGGATTAAATACCTTGTGTACAGCCTTGGAGACCTTGGCAACATCAGCAAAAAATGCGCTGCGTTCATCATCGCTGATATCGATCAATTCACTGACGTGTTCTTTATACGCGAGAATAACTCTGCCGCGTTTGCTCTGTTCCTTGAATAAATATAAAACGCCGGTTTCCATCTCGCAGACAGGATAACCAAATTTTGCGACCAGTTCTCCCTGCATACAGTATGCGCAATTTGGATCTTTCATAATATTAGTACCTTCTTTCTTTTATTTTTTTATTCTGGATCTATTTTATCAAAATAGAGTGGGGATGGGAAGAGGGCAGAGTGTTAACTTTCTCAATATAGAGATTAAACAACAGGTCAAAGAAATAACTTACGCCGTATCGGGTGTATACATTTTGAATGCCTTCGGTAATGCGGTCACTGGAATGAAATTTGTGACTGAGATAAATCACATTGTTATAGCAGGACTCAAATTTTTCGGAATGATTAAGGGTAATCAGCACTTTGAAGGCGTGGACGTTCTGCAGGTCGTAGAGCGTAGCTATGGCGTAATTGCCGGTGGTTGAGGTAACAATAACCAGGTCTTCAGGCTTTAGATTTTGCAGGAGAGCAGTATCAGGATAGGCATCTGTAACAATACGAATCAGTTTACCGATCGCAGCCAGTCCCTGCTGCAGTACCTTCGCTGGATAACTGGACAGATCCGCAGCCAGGATAACGACCTGTTCACTATCGTGGATGCGTTTTACCAGCACATCGAGATTCTGGGCCAGGAACATCTCATTGATATCCTGCATCATATCATCCATGGAAATACGAAGATACTGGTCGAATTCCGGATGGCAGGCATACTGAACAAAGGCATCCATGTGCTGTCGGGTAATTGGTGCATTCTGTTTCATGGCAGTAAAGCTTTCGTAGCCGATCAGTTTGGCAAATCGTTGAATACTGCTTCGGGAAACATAGCATTCCTCCGCCACATCATAGATACTCAGGTTTTTCAATTCATGAAAATGTTCCAGTAAATATCTTGCCAACACCAGGTTGGTATCATCATCTTCATTGGAATTTAGGACTGCCAATAAAGACGTCATCAAATTAAAATAACTTAAACTGAATTTGTTTTGGATTTTATCTGTATTCATAGCCAAATCATATCACAGGTTTTTTATTCTGTCATCGATATTCACAATAAATTCTTATTCGACTTTCCATAAATGCATTGTTTTTCACAAAATGTGGATTCAAATGTTGAACCCCATCGATTTCGCTTCTTTGGTACACTGTTTGTATGAACCAAACGTAAAAAGCGAAAGACGAATTTTGAAAGGAGACATATTTTATGAAGTATTCAAAGAACCCGGTATTTCCAGAAGGATTCTTATGGGGAGCATCCAGCGCAGCATGGCAGGTAGAGGGGGCAACCAGTGAAGATGGCCGTACTCCCGCGATTATTGATTTGAATTCCCAAACCAAGAAACCTTATGCAGATAACTCGGTAGCATCTGATCATTACCACCATTATAAAGAGGATGTAGCGTTGATGAAGGAGTGCGGCTTTACCAGCTACCGTTTTTCAATTTCCTGGTCCCGTGTAATTCCAGCGGCTGACCGTGAGGTGAATCCCATGGGAATCGCATTTTATAATAACCTGATTAATGAATTGCTAGAGGCAGGGATTACTCCGATTATCACATTGTATCACTATGATATGCCATGCTGGGTAGATGAAAAGTACGGTGGATGGCATAATCGGGCCATTATTGATGAATTCGATTACTATTGCCGTGTCTGCTTTGAGAACTTCGGGGACCGTGTAAAATACTGGCTTACTATTAATGAACAGAATATGCAGATTGTCTATGGTGACTGGTTAGGTGTATCCAAGGGCTGCACAGACTGGTTTAAGGAAAAGTGGCAGATAAACCACATTATGAATTTGTGTCACTCCAAAGCCGTTGTCGCCTGCCATGAGCTGGTTAAAGATGGGAAAATCGGTCCAGTACCTGGATACGTGCCGATTTATCCTTATTCCTGCCGGCCGGAGGATCAGATAGGTGCCATGAATGCGGAGGAACTGACGCAGAAAATCTGGGATGACTTATATGTATTCCGCGAGTACAGCAGTTTTGTAAAAAATTACTGGAAGGTTAATGATATCGATCCGGATATTCGGCCTGGCGATATGGAATTAATAGCCCAGGCGAAAATCGATTTTATCGCGGTTAACTGCTATCGATCTGATGTGGGAATGGCCCCCGATGACAGCTATAAGCAGGAAATCGGTCTTAATAAATCCGGTATCAAGGGGGAATTCGTATATCCTAACTTGCCAGGTGAATATGCGCTGGCCAGAAATCCCTATGTAGAAGTGACGGATTGGGACTGGCATATTGATCCAGTATGCATGCGCTATTCACTGCGTTACCTGTGGGATCACTACCACCTGCCGATGGTTATAACGGAAGCGGGCTATGGTGCTCATGAAGAGCTGGGAAAAGATGGTAAGATTCATGATCAGGCCCGTATTGATTATCTTAGAGAGTATGTTTATAATGTAGGTCTGGCGATTCAGGATGGGGTAGAGGTATTCGGATTCAATCCATGGTCCTTTACCGATCTTCTCAGCACTGGAAACGGCATGGCAAAGCGTTATGGTCTGGTCTTTGTAAACAGGACCGACGATGACTTAAGGGATATGAAACGGATTAAAAAGGACTCGTTTGACTGGTATTCCGCATTGATACACTCTAACGGTCAGGAATGGGGAACGGATATGTCACAGTGGCGTAATTTTGCTAAAAATAAGGTAGAATAAACAATAAGAGGGGGTACCAACATGGCTAAAAAGAATTATGCGGCAATCTGTAACTCGATCATCGCGGTGTGCGGTGGTGAAAATAATATCTCCCGCATTAGTCATTGTATGACTCGTTTGCGCGTACAGCTTTTAGACGGAAGTAGATTAAACAGAGAGGAAGCAGGAAAAATAGCCGGAGTTCTGAACCTGGTAGTACAAAATGGTGAATATCAGTTTGTCATCGGTCAGGATGTTCCAAATTTGTATGCAGAATTTATTAAACATGAGGGGCTTAAGACTGGCGGAGAAGTTACAGACGCCGCTGCATTAAAGCAGGATACGGAAGCGAAAAAGGGAAATGTAATGAATACCATTATGTCTTTTATTGGTGGAACTTTTTCTCCTGTGATTCCCGTGTTAATAGCTGGCGGTCTTACCGGGGCCGTATTGACGCTGCTGACTGCATTCTTTGGAGTATCCACAGAGTCGGGTACTTATACGGTTATCTATGCGATTAACCAGGCAACATTTTACTTCCTGCCGATCTTCATAGGCTTTTCTGCAGCAAACCGACTGAAGTCCAATGGCTTTCTAGGGGCCTTTCTGGGGGCAATACTGCTGTTCTCCACTATTAACAATGCAGAGGGGCTTAATTTTCTTGGTATTCCCATTCAGCAGATTAGTTATAATTCTACGGTATTTCCGGTTATATTGGGTGTGCTTTTTATGGCAGTCGTATACCGCTTCCTTTCTAAGGTGGTTCCCGTGTATCTGCGAACTATCTTTGTACCGTTGATTACCATGCTGATCACAGTGCCTGTGACTTTAATTGTGTTAGGCCCTATTGGTAATCTGATGGGAACATGGCTGGCAAACGGTGTATTTGCCATCTATCGTGCGGCTCCGCCGGTCGCTGTTATGATTATCGGTATAACGACGCCGTTGATGGTCTTCTTTGGTATGAATAATGCGACTTATCCTATTGTATTTGCTCTGTTGGCAGAGGTTGGATCTGATCCGCTGATCTGTACCGGCATGGCCCCGGCTAATGTCGCCGTAGGGGGAGCCTGTCTTGCGGCTGCGCTGATTGCAAAGGACATCAATGACAGAAGTGTGGCTACTGGCGCGGGGATTACTGCGCTGTGTGGAATTACTGAGCCGGGTGTCTACGGAGTGTTATTTACGAAGAAGTATCCTTTAATCGGCGCCATGGTTGGAGGCGGAATCGGCGGACTATTGGCCGGATTGGTGGGGATGACCCAGTATGTAATCTCTACGCCAGGCTTTATCTCTATACCGGCATATATCAATCCAGATGGTACGTCAGCTAATTTGATATGGGCTATAGTAGTCATGGTCCTTGCAGTAACGGTTGCCTTTGGAGTTACTTATGTATTAGGCAAAAAAATGGAGAAATAGATTATGGACGATGAGGGTGACGGCTAAGAGGCTGGACATTAAAAAAACGGTATGCTATGATTGAGAAAATGTATGGAGTAAAGGGGCAGCCCCATGAATAAATTATTTACTATCGGCGAGATGGCGAAGCTGTTCGGTATTAATGCGAAAACGCTGCGTTATTACGATGAAATAGGATTGATCCGTCCGGAGCATACGGACCCCATGACAGGATACCGTTATTACTCTACCGGGCAGTTTGAGCGCCTTAATACAATTAAATATTTAAGAGCACTGGATATGCCGCTGGCTAAAATTATGCGTTTTTTTGAAAACAAGGATATCGGTCAGATGATGGAGATTCTGAAAGAGCAGCAGGAGGAGGTTCTTGTAAAACGCAGAGAATTGGAACGCATAGAGCACAAGATCAGTGAACGCCTCTCACAGCTCCATGATGCACTGTATACCATATATAACCAGGTGGAGGAGGTTGCTCTGCCGGACAGAAAGCTGGCTATGCTGCGGACGGAAATTCCGGCCACGGATGATCTGGAATATTCTATCCGCCAGCTGGAACGGCAGACACAATTGGAGGCCGCCATGTTTTTGGGTAAGGTGGGCGTGTCCATTTCAATGCGTCATGTGATGTCACATAAATTCGATGAGTTCTGCTCCATATTTGTTGTGCTGGAACCTGGAGATGTCTATGACGGAGAGGCAGCGGATATTCCGGGCGGAAGATACCTAACACTGAGGTACTGTGGAACGCATACGCAGTCATCGGTCTACTATGAAAAACTTTTGTCTGAAATGAAAGTGAGAGGCTATGAACTGGCCGGAAATTCTATTGAAATTACGTTAGTGGATGCGGGTATGACAAACGATACTACACGGTTTGTAACAGAGCTGCAGCTGCCGGTGACAGTTGGGCAAGAGTATGGCCTTAGGAATTAATATAAAAAGGAATATAGCTTTTATGGTAGAGCTGCCGGCCGGCAGCTCTGCTTTTCATATGAACTGTAGTGAATAAGAGATAGTATGCAAAGATAAATAAGAAATATAAATAATGCAAATTACTATGGCTCCGTTTCTTTTGGTATATCGCTGTTGTTACGGAGACTTTCTTTGTGTTTCTGAAAGGTCTTAATCATATCAAGGACATAATCCTGTTCTTCTTTTGAAAGTAAGGTAGATAAATGATAGATCTCGGCAAGAAGATGAGCACTTCTTTCCGCGTCTTTTTCTGATTCCATGGGGCCTTCACCCTGAAGAAGCCACGAGCTGTTAATTCCCAGTTCGTAACAGATTCCCCGAATGACGAGCATTTGCGGTTCTGCTTTTTCGTGTTCAATGTTTGTGATGACACCGCGGGAGACACCAATTGCATCAGCAAGAGAATTCTGTGTATACCCTTTTGAACTGCGGGCCTGTTTGAGACGGGCACCTATTCCCATATGATACTCCATTCCGCGTAGGCGCTGCGCCATAATCGATAAGATGGTAGGACATACGCCAATCCGCCATTTAATTTAGATTAATAAAACATTTCATAAAATTCTGTGAATCCTGTACTTGGTGGTTTCGTTCAGACTTTATCTGTAATATGAATAATATACAGTGCACTTTCCAACGATTCAAAAGAAACCTTAAACGGAAAAATACATGTTACATATCAAACGCATGTGATTACGATTACTTTGGAGGTACAGGTTAAACACAAATAGGAAGCTAATTAACCATGGTAGTTTACGTATGCAGTAACGCATGCGTTGAAAATACAATGTGAGTACCGTAACAGAGGTCAGTAACAGTAATTAATCATGTATAAACAAGGTACTAAAAATCCTGATAACTAATCTTAACACGGTAAAAATGATTTGTCAAGACAAAAATGTATTGAAAAGACGGACAAACGTCTTGACAATGTGGTGGAAACATGATAGCATGTATTCATAAAACATAAAAAAGATTTATCAAGTCAAAAACCAAAGGCGGAGGATGTAGGATTGCAGTCCATAGAAAGAGATCAGGAGAAGAACCGTCCGGAATTAATCCTTGAAGAGTCTGGAAAGCTTTCTGTTAAAGAGCAGGAATGTATTCTGGCAACAATAAGAGGAATGGTGTTTACCAGAAGTTGTTTTTTAAAAAATAGTGAGTATAAAGACGAAAAAGAATGAGTTTGTTTATTGTGAAAATAAATATTTGAGTTAGGTTGGAATTATTAAATTCAGCAATAGTTATGCCCAATTCTATGCACATTTCTGAATAGTTTATAGAATTTAAGATCGAACAGTCTGTCATTATTTCATAAAACCCAATAAGGATAGAAGCTTTTATTCGTTATCTGGAGTTAATTTTTTCAGTCCATCCTGATGAGGGTGGTTTTTAATAAAATTATTGTTATTAACCATCAGCCCCTGCCGGTATAGCTTTTCGATAATATGTGCATGGTTTTTTATAATGCTGCGTTTTACCGATTATTTAATACGATTAATGTATTATGTTTGAAGCATAGGGAAGAGATAATGACCCTGGTCTTAAATATTCTGGTTTCACGCAGAATGCTTTGTATTCAGAATGATCATTTTGGCTATATTCGGAAGAATCTTTAACTCAAAATTCAGTAACGGCCTTTTGAGGAAGATGATCAGTTTAATATAATTCCAATTAACTTAAAAAATTAGTGGATATGCTGTAAAAAAACAAAGATGTAATGAGATTATTGTTGACATTGTTTGTTGAATGTGATATTGTATGAATGTACAAAATATTGAATATTGAACATAACAACAAAAAAGCAGGTATTTAGATGGGATATGAAGTTGGAAAGAGCATTTTATATCAAAAAACAGGATTAGCCAAAAGTCTGCTGGCGTTGGACTTACTGTCCAAGAATACGGGTGACAGAATACAGCCTATCTCCGAGTATCAGGAAAAGTTTGGAGTGTCCAGGGGGACTGTTCAGAATGCTTTTACATATTTAAAAGAGTGTGGTGCAGTGGTGCTTGAGCATCATGGGCATCAGGGAACCTATATAGAGAAGCTGGATTACCACAAATTACAGGAAAACTGTATGAGAAAAGAGCTGTTGGGTATCATGCCGCTGCCATATTCTCTAACTTATGAGGGATTTGCTACAGCTATTTACTCGGAACTGGATGAACTTAACTTTAATATGGCTTATGCGAGAGGTGCAGTTGGAAGAATTGAACTTGTGGAGTCGGGAACCTATCAGTTTGCCATTTGTTCCCGCTATGCAGCGGAACAATCCATAAGCAGCGGCAAGAAGATAGAGATAGCCTTTGATTTCGGACAGGGTAGTTTTCTTTCAAAACACGTGCTCTTATTGGCTGATGAATCAAAAGATGGTATCTGTGATGGAATGAAGGTTGCGTACGACAGCAAGTCCCTTGACCAAAGCAGGATTACGGATAATATCGTCAAGGGAAAAAAGATAACACTGATACCGATCAGGACACAGCAGACGATTGGTGCTCTGATAGATGGTACCATAGATGCTGGAGTATGGAACTATGACGACGTGTTGGAAAATCATCACGACAGGCTCAAAGTGGTTTCATTGGCTGAAACAGACTATAATAATTCTTTTTCGACTGCTGTCCTGGTGATAAAATCAGGTGACGAAGCATTGAAGGCACTGCTTAAAAAATATATAAGTGTGGAACGTGTACTGGGAATTCTTTCTGAGGTCAGAGAGAAGAGGCGGGAGCCATTTTTCTGATGTAAAAGAAATAATTCCAGTGGGCTCGAATACCCTGTATCAGTATATCAGGATATCGTTTTATTGGTAATGCAGCCGGTTAGCCGTAGTATAGATATCGCGAGGATTACAGCCGCGGTATCTATACAATATAAGCAACAACGTGATATTTATACCATATAACCAACAGCCAAACTGCGAGTTTGCCTTTGATGGTGGTAACAAATAATCCAGCGTTCAGGTGTACGAACAGCCGTAACGCAATGAATTGGAATATAGCCGTCAAAAAGGGTATAGCAGAAATATTTTATATGAATGTACAAAATATTGTATATTAAAGAAGGAGGAGGAGTATTATGAATCTGGAGGAATCCTTAAATCAGCGTCTCGAGATTCTTTTAAGCAGCGGTGTCATAACACAGAGCATTTCTGATTATTCGAAAACAGTGGTGAAGCTGCTGATTAATCAAAAACCGGAGGCAGACAGTGACAGGGCTGCTATGTTTATTACGCATCTGGCCATGGCCGGGCAGAGGATCTTAGAGGGAAAGGAGGAAAAGCCGCTGGATGGCCAGATTTTAGAGACAGTGAAGCAGGAGCCAGTTTATGGCAGTGCATTGGATTTTTTGACATACATGCTGAATCAGACTGATCTGGAATTTCCAGATACGGAAAAGGATTTTTTAACGGTTCATCTATGTAACCTGTTTATGTGATGGTTTGGAAGGTTGTAAGGCAGTAATG
Source organism: Hungatella sp. (assembly GCF_046966825.1). Taxonomy (NCBI): domain Bacteria; kingdom Bacillati; phylum Bacillota; class Clostridia; order Lachnospirales; family Lachnospiraceae; genus Hungatella; species Hungatella sp. Next base: position 48,656 of record NZ_JBKVCZ010000012.1, read on the forward strand.
CACTAATGTAAAGCGTATGCTGACGGGGATGAGATACTTCAGTAAATTGAATGTAAAAGAGAAGGAGATAAAGATGGGGACAGGAAAAGAAGGATAGGAAGAATCGTATAATAAAAGAGAGAAGTAAACGCAAAATAAAAAGGCAAGAAATGCATTTACATATGGGAGTTTTGAAAACTATAAATTTTAGGAGGGAAAAATATGCGTTATATAGTTATATTTTTAGCCGGCGCGTTTGGGGCACTTTTAGCTAACAGGGGTATTGCGGTTTTTAATGATGCGGTAAGACCGGTTGTTCCGGAATACCGGGAGGGACGTATGACAAGGCTGGAATTTGCAACGACGACGTTTGCCTTAAGTTTCGGTCTGGTCATTGGATTTGGAATACCGTATTCTATTATGTCACCCATTATACTTGTCCATTCTCTATGGCTGGGAACCGATGTTATCGGCATTTTCTTCCCGGCAAAGAATATTGAAAAATGGTATCTGGACAAAGAGAGTCTGATTGGTGCGGGTCTTTCCGTTCTGGTAGGCGGTCTGTACGGAGTGCTGCTGCTGGCAGGTCTCCAGGGGTTTGTCAATATGATGCAGGCTCTGCCGGTTAATGTATTTGATGCATGGCAGAATATTTCAGGCCCGGTTATTTCTGCATTTATTGCATTCCCGTGTGTTGTGATTACCATGGATTACGGTTGGAAAAAGGGTCTGGCATCGCTGGTTGCATCTGTGTTGCTTCGGCAGATCATGGTATTTATAGGAAAAGGAGATATTGCTGATGGTGTTGCCCTGTTAACCGGTCTTGTTCTTATTATTGTATTTGCAGTAAGGGATAAATCCGAATCAACAGGAAATCTGGCTTCTATTTTTGGAGATCGTGTAAAGAATATTAGAAAGAACATTATCTGGATTGCCATTATGGGCGCAATCTATGGACTTGCCTGCAATATGCATCTCCTGATGGAAGGTCCACAGTCCCTGGTTGCGTTAAAGGATGGAAATATTTCTTCTGCAGTCAGCATCAGCTTCGCGAGAGCATTATCCTTTATTCCTTTAAAGGCATTGACTTCCCTGACAACAGGTACTTTCGTGACGGATGGATTTGGATTTACCGCAACAGCAGGTCTTCTGGCACCGAACGGAGTGCTGGCAGCGGTATTTGGTGCAGTGGTAATGTCTCTGGAGGCATTGTCTCTGGCAGTAGTTGCAAAACTGTTTGATAAGGTTCCAAGTATAAAAAAATCAGCTGACAGTATCCGTGTTGCGATGACCAAGCTACTGGAGGTAGCCATACTGGTGGGCTCCATGTCGGCAGCGGAGGGCATGGCACCTGGATTTGGATTTTTGGTAGTCGGCGGTTTCTTTGTCATGAATGAGTATTTTAAGAAACCGATTGTGCGGATGGCGGTAGGGCCAATTGCCGTAATCGCAGTAGGAGTTCTGGTCAATGTACTGGCAGTTGTAGGTTTGTACAGCGTTTAATATTATACAGTGACGCGTGAAAGGAGCAGTCAGCATGAAGATAGTAATTGGCGGACAGATGGGAAAAGAAGAGATAAAAGAACTGGCAGTCACGGCTATGGGAGATGAAGGTGAAGTCGTCATCAAGGACGATGTGGCTGCGGCTATGGATGTAAAGGGCGGGAAGGCCGATTTATATCTGGGAGCGTGTATGACTGGAGGCGGAGGTGCGCTTGCGATGGCCATTGCCATTCTGGGCTATGGAACGTGTATGACAGTAGCCGATGCGGATGAAAATACCATTAGAAAGGCACTGGAATCGGGAAAGAAAGCATTTGGGTTTACTCCTTCCATATCGAAAACGGTGGTTCCGGTAATTGTAAGGCTTGCGAAAGAAGTCATGTGTAATTGAGAAACCGGATATTGCATTGCACAATCAAGGTCACATAGCATCTGCGATCAGCGCAATGCAGTACAGGCAGAAAGGAGAAATGATGCAGACATATCCGTTACAGAGCATGTCCATGGAAGCGGCAGTTAGGCTTCAATTTCTTGTGGTGGACTGCATGACAAAAGTATTTGAGGGGCATGAATCGCTGACCAGGGGAGATTTGGGTGTTGTCATGGGCCTTAATAAACCGGTGACGACCTGGAAGGCCGAAAAGGTGATTGCCGATGTATTTGGCGCGGAGGCGTGTATCCTGGTACGGGGGGCGGGAAGTGCCGCAATTCGTTTTGGACTTCATTCCATGATGAGGTCCGGCGACCGGATCCTGGTACACAGGGCGCCTATCTATAATACTACGGCGGCGTCTCTCGAAATGATGGGAATTGACGCGGTGGAAGCCGACTTTAATGAACTGGAAGAGCTTCGCCGGGTCCTGAAGGAGAATCCGGATATCAGGGGTACGCTGGTTCAGTATACGAGACAGCTGCCGGAAGACCGTTACAATATGCATGAGGTGGTGCGTGTGATCAAAGAGACCGCTGATATCCCTGTGCTGACCGACGACAATTATGCGGCCATGAAGGTAAAAGAGATTGGTGTACAGTGCGGAGCGGATCTTTCCTGCTTTTCAGCATTTAAACTGCTGGGTCCGGAAGGTGTAGGCGTAATCGTTGGAAAACAAGAACTGATTGACAGGCTGGTTAAAGAGAGCTATTCCGGCGGTATGCAGGTACAGGGCCATGAAGCGCTCGATGTTCTGCATGGATTGGTTTATGCGCCGGTAGCACTGGCTCTTCAGGCGCAGGTCAATGAGGAATGTGTCAGACGCCTGAACAGCGGTGAAATACCGGCAGTAAAGCAGGCATTTCTGGCAAACGCCCAGTCTAAAGTCCTTCTAGTGGAGTTCAGGGAAGATATCGCTGGACAGGTGTTGGAGGAAGCTGAAAAATATGGTGCTGCGCCCAATCCCGTGGGTGCGGAATCCAAATATGAGATGGTACCCATGTTTTACCGGATATCCGGCACGTTTCGGAAGGCAGATCCGGAACTGGAGCATCGGATGATACGTATTAATCCTATGAGAGCCGGAGCCGACACTATTTTGAGAATCATAAGAGAATCTGTAGAAAGAGTGGTGTAAATGTTCCTGGAACAAACAGTAAAACGGAATTCCGAACTGGTTCGCCTGGCATTCAGCCTTCATCAAAAGGGAGTAATAGCGCCGGATTCTTATCTCATCGACGTGGATACCTTTCTGCAAAATGCGGCCGAAATGTTGGCGTGTTCCAAACGAAATGACGTAAAACTCTATTTTATGCTAAAACAGTTGGGTCGTAATCCCTATCTGGCCAGGGAACTCATGCGCCTGGGATACTCCGGCGCGGTGGCAGTTGACTATAAAGAGGCTGCCGTGATGATGGAGCATGGGATTCCCATTGGAAACGTGGGACATCTGGTTCAGATACCGACGGCTTTAGTGAGACAGATTGTCTCCTGCCGCCCGGAGGTAATCACGGTCTACTCTGAGGAGAAGATCCGCCAGATCGATCAGGCTGCGTCGGAATTGGGGGTAATCCAGGAGATTCTTTTGCGGGTATATGGGGATGGAGATATGATCTATTCCGGCCAGACTGCCGGTTTTAAGCTGAATACATTGAAGGAACTGGTGAGCCGTATCGTTGTTTCAAGCCCTCATGTGAGAATCGCGGGTGTGACTTCCTTTCCCTGTTACCTGTATGACGAAGAACTGGATGACATTATACCTACGGCCAATTTACAGACTGTAAAAAAGGCGGCGGCCATTTTGGAGGCGCAGGGAATAATCTGCCGTATCATCAATACGCCATCTGCAACCTGCTGTCGGACGATTGAACGCATGAAGCAGGACGGAGGAAATTGCGGCGAACCGGGACACGGATTCTCCGGGACGACGCCCATGCATGCCGCCCATGAGCAGCCAGAGAAACCATGCGTGGTTTACATAAGTGAAATATCACATAATTTTGAAGGCCGCGGATACTGTTTTGGAGGCGGCCATTACAGGCGTTCCCATATGAAGAATGCGTTAGTGGGAGAAAATCTCCTAAGCGCAAGACATGTGGAAGTAATTCCGCCTTCGGATGACAGCATTGATTACCATTTTGGATTATCGAAAGAGTGCCCTGTCGGCCAAACCGTGGTGATGGCATTTCGATATCAGATATTTGTAACCCGATCAGACGTCGTTTTAGTCACCGGACTTAGAAAGGGCGCGCCGAGGATTGAAGGAATCTATGACAGCGCGGGCAGAGAAAAATGAGAAAGCGATTTATCGTTATTGTATTGGATGGATTTGGAATCGGGGCCATGAAAGATGCCCATATCGTGAGGCCGGGGGATGAAACGGCCAATACACTGGAAAGTATTTTAAAGGACTGTCCCGATATGAAGCTGCCGGTTTTGGAACGGCTGGGGCTGATGAATGCATATGGAAGGGAAAGCAGAAATATGAAATTCAGCCCCGCCGCCAATTTTGGACGATGCGAACTGATGCACTATGGCGCGGATACATTTATGGGCCATCAGGAGATCATGGGAACGCTTCCGAAAAAGCCGGAGGCTCATCCGTTTTTGGATAAGGCGGAAGAGGTCAAAAGGCATTTGATACAGAACGGCCATGAGGTCCGCGTGATCGAGAAGCAGGGATTGAAATATCTGTTGGTCGATCAGTATGCTACTGTGGCAGACAATCTGGAGGCAGATCCGGGTATGTGTTACAATGTGACTGCACCGCTTGATTTTATGCCGTTTGATAAAGAATTGGAGATTGCCCGTCTGGTCCGTGAGGTAGTAACTGTGGGGCGGGTCATTGTGTTTGGCGGAACTGGCAATACAATGGATGACTTGTGGAATGCGGAAGAGATAAAGCTTGGAAAATATATTGGCATCGCTTCCGCAAAATCGAGATCCTATGAACATGGCTATCAGTGCAGGCATCTGGGCTATGGAGTGGATAAAAATGTACAGGCCCCTACAATACTGACAAACGCAGGATTTGACTGCACACTCATTGGTAAAGTGGCAGATATTGTGGCAAATGACGGCGGTGCGAGTATCTCCTGTGTGCCGACAGAGGAGGTGATGCGGCTTACTGTCCAGGCAGTAAAGAGCATGGAAGAAGGTTTTATCTGTACAAATGTACAGGAGACTGATCTTGCAGGCCATTCACAGTCTGCGGCGGCTTACCGGGAGATACTTGAGATCGCCGACCAGGGAATCGGCGCGGTGCTGGAAGAAATGACAGCAGAAGATATCCTGGTGGTCATGGCGGATCATGGCAATGATCCCGATATCGGTCACAGCCGTCATACGAGGGAATGCGTGCCCTTACTCATTTATAAAAGGGGGATGAGCGGCTGTGAAACAGGCACCAGAAAGACGCTCTCAGATGTTGGTGCGTCAGTATGCGCCTGCTTTGGGGTGAAGAGTCCACAGAATGGAACTTCATTTATGACAGACTTCAGTTTATTATGAATGGTAAGAACTGAATGTAACGTGCTGATCGAGAAATTAGAATGAGATTCAGAAAAATGGCTGAAAATCCGCCTGAAAAATCCAGAATGAGATTCGGAAAAGCTTGAAATCAAGGTTTAAATTGATTATAATAAAAATGTAGAAGGAACAACCGCCCACAAAGTGGTTGACCTGGTTAATAAGTTACATTCATAGAAATGCCACCCACTGACCTGTCAAAGTATAGAGGGTGGTTTTTCTATGCTTTAAATAAGCACTATCGACAGAACGTAAAAACGAAAGTCAGCAATGCCAGGATGAACAGCCCAAAAGTCATTAAGTCCTTAAAGTCAAATTTCACCCGCACCACCTCCATTCTATGTAGAAAGGAGGTCAACCACCCTGTAACACGATTGTTCCATGAAAATAGTTTACCGGTGGTGAACTACTTCTTTTATCCTCTGCTTTCTACGACTTTTTCCAGCTTAAATACAGTCTCGCTATCACATCCTCAATAGGAGCTCTTCTGATTTCCACATCTTCGATTCCCTGAAATCCCGCAAGATTACCCAGAACCTCATGGATTTCCGTCTGGCTTCGGTTAAACTCATATTCGTATATGCCCTCATTGGAAGAAAGCAGCTGCAGCCCCGGGATTGTGGGAGCGGTTAATGCTTTATCAGATGTTAAAGACTGCTTTTTAGAGTCTGGATTCTTCATGGTGACAACAATGCGTGAGCAGGCGCCGGCCGTATTTCTGAGCTTGTCAAAATTTCCGTCAAATGCAATCTGCCCCTTGTTGAGCAGAATAATCCGCTGTGCCATTTCCTCCAGATCATCCATGTCATGGCTTGTGACGACAATGGTGGTTCCGCATTCCCGGTTAATTTCCTTTAAAAAATGTATCATCTGCTGTTTGGCCAGCACGTCGAGGCCGAGAGTCGGCTCATCCAGAAATATGACGGAGGGGTCGTGCAGCAGCAGCATCCCAATGTCTGCCCGCATACGCTGGCCCAGGCTCAGTTCCCTGGCAAAGGTGCGCAGGATGTCTTCCAGATCGAGCAGTTCTGTCACCAGGGAAAGGTTCTTTTTATATATATCCTCCGGGATGCCCCACACCTCTTTTTTCCATTCAAAGCTGGTAATGATGGGATGATCCCACCACAGCTCTGTTCTCTGTCCAAACAGTACACCGATATGGCGCATCAGCTCAATTCTGTCAGTGACCGGGCTTAAGCCGGATACGGATACTGTGCCCTCAGAAGGACTCAAGATGCCGGAGAGAATCTTTATGGTCGTGCTCTTGCCGGCTCCGTTGGCCCCGGCGTAGGCGACAAACTCGCCTGGAGCCACTTCAAAGGAAAGATGGTCGAGAGCGGTGATGATGCGTTTCTGTGGGTGAAGCATATTTTTTAAGATATCCCGGGCGTGACCGCTTCTCTGCCATTGGGAGTATTGTTTTGTAACATTATCTATGACCAAAGCCGGAGTATCGTGGTGAACCATTGACTGCATAATATTTCATTCCTTTCTTAAATACATAAATTGTGAGTAGTGACAATGCAAACGCCGCTGTCGGCAGATAACATGCCTGCAGGAGCATGGGAAGGCCAAATTCGCCGTAGCCTGCCTTTAAAAGCAGCGCCGATGGAAACCAGGCCGCCAGTCCCACTGGGAGTACGGTCAGGAACAGCCGTCTTACTGAATGGCTCATCGTACCTAACGGATAAGTCTTCAGAGATGTAAATAAATCCTTGCCCACCTGGGCGATCTCCTCGGCTGCCGCGGGTGCGTAAAATGCGGCGCAGGACAGCAGGGTCATAAAGGAGATAATCAGAGCTGTAGCGCTTACTGCATAAATAAGCAGCAGCATAAGCCATGGCATCGTGACGGATATGGGTAGCCGGTTGACAGCATATGTGGTCAGTCCAATCCCGCATATAAGCATGCTGCTTCCTGAAAGCGGGGAGAATCCCTGGGCCAGCAGCTCCGCCCATATGGGAACTGGCTGTATCATGACGTGATCCAGTTGACCTCGCCCGATAATACGGCTTATCATGGCTGTATTATTTCCAATAAAAAACATCATATAAACTCCGTCAACGAGGGTGGAGAAGCCCATCATAAAGAGAATCTCCGCCTGATTCATACCGCCGAAGCCGCCGAATTTTTCGGACAGAAGGAATACGCCGGCGATGGTGCAGCAAGCGCATATAGTATCTGAAACGATCTGAAGCAGACAGTAGCGAGTGTCCCGAAGGAACCATAAAAGATCCATTTTTGTATATTGCCTGTAGAGGCGTAAAAGTATTTTTAAATTATCCACCAAAAGAGATCATCCTTTCTTTACTTTTCTTGAACACCCTGGCCGCGGCGATCCACAGAACGATATTCCAGACGAGCTGCAGCCCGATGGTACTTAAAGGAGCAGCGGCCGTTCCGGTATAGATCGTGAGCGGCGCATGGGCGATGGAGCCAAAGGGGAGGAAGGAAAAGACCTGATCCAGTCCCCAGGGAAACAGGGCGAAGGGGATCATTTCCCCCGACAGGAGGGAAAATGCCGCCTCTCGTATATTGTTTGCTACCCAGCAGCCATTTTTCAGGAACATGGCAAAGGCGGCAAATAATAAGTCCATGGCAAATCCAAGAGAAGCTGAAAGTGCCAGACTGATGAGCGCCAAAGCTCCGGATGTCAAATCCGCCGGCGCCGGATTCACGCCCAGAAACGGGGCGATAATCAGCAGAGGGAGGCCGAAAAACAGAAAATTCGGAATCCACCATCGTCCGATCGTCTCAGCGATAAAGCTTATGGGAACGGGAACCGGCCTGGTAAAACGTCCAATGACAGAACCTTCCCACAGCGAGGCGGTGGCTGGTGAAACAATATTTAATTCCTGATGCAATACGGTCGACATCAGAGTGTATGTCATCAGCTGATTTAACGCCATGCCGCCTAAATTGGCACCTTCCCGGTCTAGGGCGGTCCAGATAAAAATAAGCATGACAAACTGTACGGCAGAAACAAGGTATCCGCCTGTGATACACAGGATGCCGCCGTCAAAAATTTGTTTTGTACACATCAAAATAGTGGAGACAATGGCGCGGGGCCCGCAGCCATGTCCGGCAAGAAATGTCCTAAATTTATTCATGATAAAACTACCTTTCTAAAAATGGAATAATAGAACCCATTTTCCGAAAAGGGCAGATTTTTTATGTGACAGGAACATGATTCCATCACATAAAAATACCCAAAAGCGTAGACGCCTTCGGGTAAATAAATCATCATGAAAACCAGTTGTTAGGACAGCCGGAGAATCGATGAATTTGAAGGGTAGACGCTGCAGTTATCGTAAAAATGGGCGCACTGATACACGGAAGCGTCATTTTTATACGTAATGACAGCGACATTGTCAATATTTGACCATAATGTTGTAGCCTCGATTGTGATGCAATGCATAGCGTCCACCTCCTTTTTTCGAAATATTTGTTTCAGCATACCATGGAAGAGAGGAGGAGTCAAGAATATATTTTGCGATATCTAGATGGGGTCATACCAGTTGCTTTTTTAAATACAGTTGAAAAATATTTTTCATCACGGAAGCCCGTTTCGTATGCAATCTCATAATTTTTAAGACCTGTTTCTTTCAAAAGACGACAGGCCTGTTCGACTCGGTACTGCGTCAAATAATCCAGGAAATTAACACCGGTCTGAACCTTGAAGATCAAACTTAAATAGGCTGGAGTTATGTGAATATGGCCAGCGAGAACATTTAAATCAATGGTTTCACTATAATGCTGGTGAATATAGTCAACGGCGGCGCGGACAGAAACGCTTTTTTCGGATTTTATGCGAATGCTGTCCACAATTTGAGATATTACGGCATCGGTGATTTTTTCCAGATCCTTTAGTGTTGTAAAACAAGCCATCTGTTTGTAATCGATCAGTGCGTATAATTCAGAGGGAATTGACAGTGAACAGTCCTTACAAAGCTTCATAACATCCAGCATCAATGAGAGAAAATGATTGATAATAATGTTTTTTGTTCGGGGATACGCTTCAATTGATTGGAATATATTCTGCAACAGCTCCTGGGATTTCCGGGAGTCTCCTGCTCCTATAAATTCTAAGAGTCTCTTCTTTTGCGTTTCAAATTGCATATATTGCGCATCTGTAAACGCTGGAGAATCCTGGGCCAGATCAACGAGATCGTCAAAAAAGGGTTGACCGATTCCTCGCAGAAGGTTCTGATGCTCCAGATCCTGGAGAAGCATTTTTTTACAGTTATTAATGCTGCTTATAATATCCTCCATACGACATGGCTTCAGCAGATAATCGGAGACGCCATACTTAAGGGCTGTCTGGGCATAAGAAAATTCATCGTACCCGCTCAGGATGATCGTTCGAACGTTTAACTGTTTATCATGAATATATTTTACAACCCCCAATCCGTCTAAAAGCGGCATGCGGACATCCAGCAGGGCTATATCCGGATGTTCGGCTTCGATAATCTCTATGGCCTCTTTTCCGTTAGTGGCTTCTGAACAGAGAAGGATGTCGTAATCTATCCAGGGAATCGTACGCCGGATTGCATTGCTGGTATCGGTTTCGTCGTCTGCTATTAACAGTTTAAGCATATTCTCCCTCCTGTAATGCTGGCAGAATCAGAGTGACAGTGGTTCCCAGGCCCTTATTGCTGGTTATGGTCATGGTAAAATTGTTCTGATAGATAATGCGCAGACGCTCTCTTACATTATGCAGAGCATAACCTCCGGTGGTGGTAGACTGGTTTGTACCATCGCGGAGAGCGGTGAGGACCTGGGTCTCCATCCCCACTCCATTGTCACTCATTCGAAAGTGCAGTTTGTCAGCCTGTAAGAAACACGATACCGTTACGGATCCCTGTTCACCTTTGGGTTCCAGGCCATGGTAAATCGCATTTTCAACGATTGGCTGAAGGATGAGCTTTGGAATAAAAAGAGTCTTTGCGTTTTCTGCCAAATCAATTTGATACGTAATCTTACTCCCATATCTTAGTTGCTGCAGCCTTAAATACTGTTCAAGAAACTGAAATTCGTGGTCCACCGTTACGTAACGGTTTCCTTTATTTAAGCTGGTTCGGAACAGATTGGATAGAGTCCACACCATTTCAGCAATTTCAGTCTCCCCCTTTGCAAGTGTTTTCCAGTAGATAGAATCCAGAGTATTGTAGAGAAAGTGAGGATTAATCTGGCTCTGAAGGGCATTTAATTCTGCTTCCTGTTCTCTGATCTGGAGAACATAGACTCTATCGATCAACTCGGCCAGGCTTTTTACCATCTCGTTGTAACCATTGCCAAGCTGTCCGATTTCATCTCTGTAATGAAAGGATATAGAAGAGTCAAAATTACCGTTTTCAAACGAATGCATGGCGGCCAGCAGTTTTCGGATGGGTCGTATGATCAGGAGAGATGCAAACAGTACCAGAGGAAGAGAAAGCAAAAGTGCTGTAAAACAGAATGGAATGAGGTAATTGGCGGAATTGTCAATGCTTTTTGTAAGCAATGCGGTTGGTACTCCATAAAGATAGGTCCAGCCTGTTTTTTCATCCGTTATATGGCTTAAAAGAAGCGTGTTTTTTGATGATTCGTAGATTTCCACACCGTTTTTCTCTGTCTGATACTGAAGAAGTTTATCTTGAGGCAGTTGTGACAGGTTGGCGTTACCAGTTCCTGATATAAGGCTTCCTGCTTTGCTGAAGATGGCAATACCGCCTTCATTCATATTAATTCCCCGGGTGTACTCCCGGCGCAGTGCGGGTTCGCTGATGCCGACCACGATCAATCCCATATTTTCATAGGTATTGTACTCCCTTATCATACGGATCATAAAAATACGGTTGTATTTATTATTAGCTGCAAAGAGGTATGTTTCATCTGAGTTTTCCAGCCATACAGGCTTTCCTTTTGCAGCTTTTGCAGCCTGAAAAAATTCTGTATGGGACAGTTCTTCATAGTCGGGAAGGGAAAAACGACTGTCAATTGTTCGAATAAATGGAACAGAGTTATTTTGAAAGCCGCAGACGGAGAGCGAAGAGACATAATCCTTGGAGGTAATAAGATTGACTGCGTTTTTCAGACTGGAGTCGATATACATTTTCTGTGTCTCGCTGGTGGCAGAATCATAGGGCTGAATGTAAGCCTGTACCTGTGGCTGAACCATAAGCTGCGTCGTCATGTCTTCAATTTCACGCCGCAGAAACAGAACATTGGAGTTAATCTGTTCCAGGAGATAGAGATTGGCATTGCCAACATTTTCCATAAGGTTAGCGGCGGCAATCCTGTTATTATAGTAGTAAAAAGACATGGATAATAATGCCAGGAAAAAATAAAACATAATCAGTAGTTTGTACTTAATACTGAGATTTAGGTACCATTTTTTCATAAAATATGTCTCCTCGCCATATATGACTTACTATATTGTACCATTAAATATTTTGTGAGTAAATATAAAGAGGAGAATCGAATAAAACTGTAAAAGAATTTAAACCTTTTTATAAATTTCATACCTGTTAAACGAAAATAAATCCAGATAAAATATAGGTATACGGAACGAGATCACAATTTTTGCAGAAACATTGGAAACTGCACAGGAAAAGGAGGATTTTATGAAAAAGTTTAAGCTTGTGATGATGTTGGCGGCAGTTCTGTCCATGGTTATGATGACTGGGTGCCAGCAGACGAAAGGAGGTAGTGACCAGGGAGGCAGCGAAAAAACAACGGCGGCAGCAGAGAGCAAAAAAGAGGCGCCGGAGTCTGATACGACCATTACTGTTGCTTTGATGTCGAATGACTGGTTAGATGCGGCGGAACAGATTGCCAGTGATTTTACTCAGAAATACGGAATTAAGGTTGAATATACGCCAATGCCCGGTGAGGTAGAGGAGTATTTGCAGCCTAAGGCAGCGGCCGGCACGCTTCCCGATGTGATGTCAATCAATGCAGGCTCGTTTGGCGCAGATTTAGCAGAAAACGGCCTGATCATTGATCTGGCAGAGATTGATGCGGCAAAAAATATGGTTGAAAGTCTAAAACCGGTTTTTACCTCGGAAAGCGGAAAATTGTTTGGAGTGGCAGGGGGCCTGTCTTCGACACTGATCTATTACAACAAGAATATTTTTGAGGATGCCGGAATCACGAAAGAACCAGAGAACTGGAATGAATTTCTTCAAGTCTGCCAGACCTTAAAGGATAAAGGATACGCGCCGCTTGCGGTTGCCATGGGAGATGGCGCTATATCCAATACAGCCTGGAGCACAGGAAATGCGGTGGAAGTGGCATCTCAAAATCCTGACTACATAAAAGAGATTGCAGCCGGTACCTTCCAGTTTGATACACCTGAGCAGGCCAGGATTTTTGAACGGGTTAAGATTTTGAATGATAATGGATATTTGCTAACCGGTTCGGTCAGTGCGATGGTTTCCACTCTCCTCGATTCCTTTAAACAGGAAAAAGCAGCTATGTGTTTTCAGGGGATCTGGATGGCAGGTTCTTTCATGGAAAGCCCATTTGATGTGGGGATGATGGTGCCACCGTGGAACATGGAAGGCCAGAAACAGGCAGTTGTTCTTGGAACGGAAACAGGATTTGCAGTCGCTGATGGGCCGAATAAAGAGGCTGCTATTAAATTCGTCAATTATATTGCAAATGAAGAGGGTTTTTATACGTATCAGCAGTCAAGAGGCAGTATTCCGTCTCTGATTGAATATGATCAGGACAAGGTGAAGATGACGGACGAAGTAAAGGAATATGTGGACAGGCTGATGGAGATTGAAGTAACAGGGGCGTACTGGTTTGAAATTTTGCCGCCATCCGTTTATGCACGTCTTCCGCAGACCTTTCAACAGGTGGCGACAGATGAGATATCACCGGAGGATGCCGCCAAGATTTTACAGGATTTGTATACAGCGAAATAAAACACAGATTTTAGCGAGAGGAGGATGCCGGCTTTGAAAAAAAAAGACAACGGAAAACAGAAACAATGGAGCGGACGGGACAGTAAATATATCAATGCGGCGCTGTTTGTTCTGCCGGCAGTCCTGTTAGTTACTGTATTTTTGGTATATCCGATTATTCTTTCGTTTAAGTACAGTTTTACTGACTGGAATGGAGTGTCAGAGGAGTACCACTTGATCGGACTGGAGAATTACCGGAATGTAATTGCTTCTTCGGAGTTTAAGACACTCTTTTCCAATACATTCTATTTAATTATCTTGTATGTACCGGTTTTAAATATTATGGCCATCCTTTTTGCTGTAATTATTTATGATATCGGAAGGGCGGCTAATTTCTATAAAGTGGTCCTGTTTCTTCCCAATATTGTCTCCATGGTAGTCGTGGGATTTATATGGAGAACGATTTATAATCCGGCTACGGGGCCGCTTGTGTACCTTCTGGAAAAGATGGGGATGGAAAACCTGATTCAGGACTGGTTGGGGCAGAAGCAGACGGTAATGCCGGCGCTGAGCGCGGCAATTGTGTGGTTTGCCGTAGGATTCTATGTTTTAATCTATCTTGGGGGCCTTTCTACGGTCCCCGAGGAACTTTACGAAGCGGCGGCTGTGGATGGAATCAACTGGTGGCAGAAGCTTTGGAGAATCACTCTGCCTCTGATTGTGCAGTCTGTGACCATCAATATCATCGTGTCTACGATTGCAATTCTGACCTTGTTTGATCTGCCGTACGTTCTGACGCAGGGAGGGCCAGGATATGCATCACAGACCATGGCGCTGATGTCATACCAGTATGCGTTTAAGGCAATGTCACAGGGGAAGGCGATGGCGATGGCTGTTATGCTGACTTTAATCACGGTGGTATTTGCGGTAGCAGAATTGTTTGTTCTGAACAGAAAGTCATCTGACTGAGCGAAAGGAGGTTGACAGATGAACTTAAGCGTCAGGGGAAAACGGCGATTGAAGGCGGCAGTTACCAATGGAATTATGATTGTCATTATGGTCTTTTACCTTTTACCGTTCTGGTATGTAGTGAATAATGCATTTAAGGAGCGTTCCTATATTTCACTGCAGCCATTCACCATCAATCTGGATATTTTTACACTGGATAATATCATCTCGGCTTTTTCTAAAATGAATTATCCGGTCGCTTTTTTTAACAGCTTCTCAGTACTTGTGATATCGTGTCTGATTTTTATCCTATTAGGGTCTATGACGGCCTACGGGATCTATATTGCGGACCATAAGTTCTTTAACCGGCTTTATGTGCTGTTTGTCGCTCTGATAGCACTGCCGTTTCAGGCGGCTATGGTACCGCTTGTAACACTTTTGAGGACACTTCATCTTTCTGATAATTTTTTTGGACTGGCGCTGATATATTCAGCCATGTTTATGCCGTTTATTGTATTTTTATATACCGGGTTCATGAGGTCTCTGCCCAAAGAACTGATGGAATCAGCACGAATTGACGGATGCAGCTATTTTCAGGTTTATGCATATGTGTATATGCCGCTGCTCAAGACTGTTACGGGAATCGTGCTCGTTCTGCGAGGGGTCTATGTGTGGAATGATCTTCAGGTTCCTCTGATTGTGATTAATAATCCGGTAAGGCAGACGCTGCAGCAAAGGCTTTATGTATTCGCCCAGTCAAGAATTGGTAATTTTGATCTTGTATTTGCAGGGGCGCTTCTGACCTGTCTTCCGATGATTCTGCTATTTTTGATGATGCAGAAATCCTTTATCAAGGGGGTCATGGCGGGAAGTGTGAAAGGATAGAAAAGAGGAGAATGTGATGAATGTTGTTTCTGTTATGGCGCATCAGGATGATGAGCTGATGTGTCTGGGAACTATGCTGAAAATGAAGGCCAGAGGGGACAGCCTGCACTTTATCTGTCTTACCGGAGGCGAAATGGGGATGGTGCAGTACCCGGAGATGAGCAGTAAGGAGGCCTCGGAGTGCCGTAAAATGGAAATGGAGGCACTGGCAAATGAGGCAGGGGGGAGTTACCAGTGCCTGGGCTTTGAGGATGAATTCTTATTTGACGGAAAAGAGGTCAGGCTGGCTTTAATCGATGCTCTTCGGAGGACAAAGGCGGACGTGATTTTTACACATTATCCGGTCGATTACAATTTGGATCATATGAGAGTGAACCGGCTTGTGCGGCAGTGCGCCATGCAGATGGCATTTCCTATGATTAAGACGGCTGCGCCGCCTGTGGAAGGATTTCCGGCTGTATTCTTAGTGGAACCGGCGGATGGCTTTGAGTTTGAGCCGAGTCACTGGGTGGATATTGATGACGTGATGGCAGAGAAAATGCGACTTGCAAAGCTTCATCAGAGTCAGGATGAGGCATTTAAAGCGGCATTTGGAAATGGCTATGGAATCGAGGAATGGGCTGGAAAAATCTCTGGTTTTCGAGGGCGTCAGTGCGGCTGCAGCCATGCGGAGGCATTTGTACCGATGAGGACAAGAGGCTTTGTGAAAGGCTTTCAGGTACTTCCATAAATTATTTTTAAATGGAAAGGCGGAAAACAGATGATTGTAGATTTACATACGCACTATGTGCGGTACCCGGATGACTTTACGGAGCCATTTTTCAGCGACTTGGATAGGTGTAGCATTCCGCGGGAGTCCTGGAATTACTCAGAAGAAGAGTATTTAAAGGGAACCGAGGAGGCAGACCGTGTTGTGGTATTTGGATTGAGGGGGAAAAAGACGGGCTGGCGCGTGGATAATCGGGTAGCAGCGGAATTTGTTTCGAAGAATTCTGAAAAGTATCTGTTTTTTACATCGATTGATCCGACAGAGGCTGATTTCATGCGAATGCTGGAAGAGGACTATGAGAAGTATCACTGCAGAGGGGTTAAGATCGGTCCGGTTTATCAGGGGCTGCACCCGCATGCTCCGGAGTATTACAAGATCTATGAATATTGTGAAAAGCATCATCTTCCCATTATGACCCACATGGCAACGACATTTTCCTCTGGAGTACCACTTTCTTATGGAAATCCTGTTTTGATGGACGAGGTGGCATGCGACTTTCCAGATCTTAAGATAGTGATGGCGCATCTCGGCCATCCATGGGTGGGAGAATGCATTGCCGCCATTCGGCATCAACCAAATTTATTTGCGGATGTTTCAGCGTTGTATTACAGGCCGTGGCAGTTTTATAACGCAATGCGGCTGGTAGAAGAATATGGTGCCGGAAATAAGGTCTTTTTCGGTTCTGATTTCCCCGCAACGACGACAGGGGATTCGATCCGGGGATTTCGAGGTGTGAATGCTATCGTTAAGGGAACCGGGCTGCCTCCGGTATCAGAACAATTGATTGAATCAATTATAAACAGGGATTCCCTGGAGATTTTGGGAATCAAATAAGGGGGGGAATGGGATGAAAGCACTTGTTCTGGAAGCACAAGGGCGGCTGGCACAAAAAGAATGTTCGGTTCGCCAGCCTGACCCGGACGAATTATTGGTTAAAACAGAGGCGGCGACGATCTGTACATCTGATTTAAACGATATCAAACACAACTCCTTTGGAATTCATTTTCCAATGATTATGGGACACGAGGGCGCCGGGGTGGTGGCGGCAGTCGGAAAGAACGTAACTGGATTTAATATAGGTGACCGCATAGCGGCTCATCCGGTTATGCCTTGCGGCACCTGTTCAAACTGCTTAAGAGGGCTGCCGCATCTGTGTGGCAATATGAAGCATCTGGGAATCAACCGGGAGGGAGTTTTTGCAGAATATTTTTGTATCAGAGCCGACCGCGCAAGGAAGATTCCCAATACTATGGACTATGATGTGGCAAGCCTGATGGAGCCGGTCAGCGTATGTATCGAAGCATTGGAACGGGCAAATGTAAAAAAGGACGGGACTGTACTGATTATTGGTGACGGACCTTTCGGAATTATTATGACGAGACTGTTGAGGGCATACAATCCGGGCAGAGTCATTCTTACAGGGCGTCATTCATTCCGCTTGGCTATGGCTGGAAATGGAGATACGATTCATGAACGTGAAACGGCAGACGTATCAGAAAAAGTATATCAGTTGACAAATGGCGAAGGTGTCGATAGCGCGGTACTCTGTGTGGGAACCGGGCAGGCTGTAAACACGGCTATTACCTGTTTGAAGGCGAGAGGAACATTATCCGTATTTTCCGCAGTTACGCCAATGCCGGCAATTGATCTGTTCCGTGTTCATGTTAAGGAGCTGAATTTATGCGGCTCCTGCAACGATGAGAATTATCTGGACAGGGCGCTGGAACTGCTGGATAAGCAGGAGCTGGGACTAAAGGACATGATTACGCATCGAATTCCATTTGATAATTGGGAAAAGGCTTTCGAACTGGCGGAAAAGGGAAAAGATGAAGCGCTTAAGGTGACGTTGACATTTACGTGAGGAGGTAGCTTGTGAAGATTACAGATGTGGAAGGCATCATACTGGAATCTCCGGATAAATACTTGAATCCGGCAGGAAGCGAGGAAGCAACTGGTGTCGCATACTGTTTTCTGATAAAGATCAGTACGGATGAGGGAATAACCGGCTGGTCTGATGTGGAGACGGCTCCTCATGTGGCCAGTTCCCTGATCGGCGCGCCGAGGACGGGGTCCGATATGATGGAAGGAATCCGGGAAATGCTTATAGGAGAAGATCCCTTCGAGGTGGAGAAGATATGGAATAAGCTTTACCTGGGGACCGCCTACTATGGCCGGCGCGGCGTAGCCATCCAGGTAATGTCAGGGGTCGATATTGCCTGTTATGATATCATAGGAAAGGCAGTGGGAAGACCGGTATATCAGCTGTTGGGAGGCGGTTACAGAAAGCAGGTGAGAGCGTATGCGTCCACTTTATTCCGGCCGACGCCGGCTGATATAAAGAGAGCCTGCGATTACTATATGTCAAAGGGCTTTACCGCAATTAAATTTGGCTGGGGAGTTTTTGGTCAGAATGTCATCCGTGATATAGAGCTTGTGAAGGCGGCAAGAGAAGCCGTGGGAGATCGTGTGGAGCTGTTGGTGGATGCAGGCTGGAAGACCAGCCGCAGTGCTTATGATGCGGTGGAGCTGCTGCGGAGACTGGAGCCGTATCGCATTTACTGGCTGGAGGACTTTCTGCATCCGGAGAACTATGAAGGCTATCGAAAGGTGAAAGAGGCAGGGGTGAAGACGAGACTGGCCGCAGGGGAGCAGGAAGCAACTGGCTGGGGATTCAGAAGACTCATTCAGGAAGGGAAGATAGATGTTGCGCAGCCCGACATTTCACGATGTGGAGGTTTTACCCAGATCAGAAAGATTATATGGGAGGCAGAAGCAGCGGGAATTGATGTTTGTCCTCACGCATGGCTTACGGACTTGCTGACTGCGGCGAGTCTCCATGTCAATGCGGTGCTCCCAAGGAGTCTGTTTTTGGAATATAATGTGAGTTCCAGTCCCATGCTTCGTGAAATTATTGATAATCCGGTACAGATGGATGAAAATGGTATGATGGATGTCCCACAGGGGCCGGGGCTCGGAATCACAGTGAATGAAAAGGCTATAGAAAAATACCGGGTTTATGAATGGTAAAGGGGGGAGAATAATGGTTTGGCAGGAATATGAGTCCGTCGAAAAATCCGCCTTATGGTTTCTTGGTCAATCCGGGTTCTATTTAAAAAGCGGAGGAGTATCCGTGGTCATTGACCCATATTTAAGTGACTGCGTCGGGGAGAATTCCCCATTATTTACCAGGATTTATCCGGCACCGGTATCGCCTTATGATTTAAAAGCGGATATCTATATTGTGACTCACGACCACCTGGATCATTTGGATCCGTCTACAATCCGGGCCTATTCCCATAAAGAGGAGACTATATTCGTGGCGCCGCGTCATGCCGCTAAAAAACTGGAGATTTTAGGAATTAACCCGCAGCAGATCCGAATCGTGGATCAGGGGGATGGATTAGCTGTAAGCGGGGTCAATATACAAGGCGTTTTTGCACTGGGTACTGATGAAGGCGTTCTCGATACGACTGGATACCGAATTCGATTTGAAAATGGGAAAAGCGTCTATCATACCTCAGACACTTCATTCTGCGATTTGCTGCTGAGAGCGTGTCCTCATGCAGATGTTCTTTTGCCCTGCATTAATGGAAAGTTTGGGAATCTGACAGCGGAACAGGCCGTTCTGCTTACCCAGGCAGTTAATCCACAGTATGTTGTGCCCCACCATTATGATGTCATGGAGCTGAACGGAGAAAATCCGAACGTATTCCGATATTTCTGCGCTCAGAGTGAAATGGAAGAAAAGTGTCGGATTTTAAAACCATTGGAGATGCTGGAATGGTAAGATCACTAATGTACGAAAGCGTGAATTCTTAAGGTGACAGAAAAAGGGAGATGCAGAAATGACAGATCATGAAAAGTATAAATGGATAAAGGATAACTTATATGTGCCGGTAGTGTGTGATATTCTGGATCAATTGGGATACCGGCATCAGGCTATGCATCAGCGGCTGCGGCCGCTAGACGAGACTTGCTGTGTGTTTGTAGGGCGGGCCAGGACTTTCCGGTGGCTTGAGACTGATTATGTGGTCCAGGATAATCCATATGGAAGAGAGATTGAAGCTATGGACAGCTTGGGAGAGAATGATGTAGCGGTTCACTCTACAGACAGCGGAGGGACAAACGCACCCTGGGGGGAATTGATGTCGACAGCGGCTATGATGAGGAAGGCGGTTGGCTGTGTCTGTGACAGCCAGATCCGCGACTGTATCCGCATCAAAAAAATGGGATTTCCCGTATTTTATGCGGGAATCCGTCCGCTGGACAGTAAAGGACGGGGGCTGGTGGTGGATTATGATGTTCCGGTGCGCTGTGGTGATGTTCTGGTGAATCCAGGTGATTTGATTTTTGCAGATTTTGATGGAGTTGTGGTGATTCCAAAAGAGGTTGAGGAAGATGTTCTGGATTTGGCAAAACAGAAGGCCGCTATGGAGAACGTATCGCGAAAAGAGCTTTTAGAAGGAAGAACCTTAAGAGAGGTATATGATAAGTACGGGGCACTGTAATATGATGTCCTTACATGATTTTCATAATTCTAAACGGTTCTTTCAACCTTAGGTTTGTTATAATAATTCGCCGAGGTGTCAGAACGATGACCGATAAGACTCTGGCAGGTATTCTGTGACTCAAAAAACGACGAAATTCCATGGACTATATGTCACTAAATGCCGCACGTAATGGAATTAAACGTAATGATGGGATTAAACGAAAAGCCCCTCCGGTATGAAACCGGAAGGGGCTTTTCATTTATGTACCGTTCAAACAGTACCGCAGTTTTTATTTGCAACAGTCATCGAGTTTTGCAAGGGCAGCATCATCAGCTACGATCGTTACGTCCGGATGCAGCTGTAAGATGGAAGCTGGAACGCGAGGAGTCACTGGTCCGCAGATGACTTCACGTAAGATGGCAGCCTTGTCCTCGCCGCTTACTACCAGCAGTATTTTTTTCGCGCTCATGATGGTTCCGATACCCATGGTATAAGCCTGGCGCGGAACATCGTCAATGGAAGCGAAGAAGCGCTTGTTTGCTTCGATGGTGCTTTCCTGTAAGTCTACGATATGAGTTTCCTTCGGATATTCATCGGCCGGCTCGTTAAAGCCGATATGGCCATTATGGCCGAGGCCTAAAAGCTGGAGGTCTACACCGCCTAACTCATGGACTACCTTTTCGTAACGCGCACACTCTTTTGCAGCGTCAGGCTCTGTGCCATCAGGGATGTTGGTGTTCTCTTCCTTGATGTTGACATGTTTGAACAGATTCTCGTGCATGAAATAGTAGTAGCTCTGATCGTTATCTCTTGTCAGTCCCTTGTATTCGTCCAGATTGGCAGTCTTTACTTCAGCAAAATCCAGATCACCGTTGTTGTACCATTCGATCAACTGCTTGTAGGTCCCGATCGGTGTGGATCCGGTAGCGAGTCCCAGTACGCAGTCTGGTTTCATGGTAACCTGAGCGGAAATAATGTGTGCCGCTTTGCGGCTCATGTCATTGTAATCCTTTGCGCGGTAAAGTCTCATTTTTATAGCCCTCCATGTTCTTGAAAAAAAATTTTATTTCATTTATAGCATTAGGATAACATTTTTATGGCATAGTTTCAATGGCTAATTGCATAAAATATTTATAAAAGGGGTGATATCATGTCCAATTATCGGAGACTAATCTCATATATCTATGCCTATGAAGGCGGAATCAAAGGAAAAAACATTGGGTTCGCGAAAATAGAAACGCGGGGCAGCCAGTGTAAGATTACGGTGAATGTTAAGAAGGTTTATGTGGGCGGCAATGATATCGGCGTCTATCTGCTGGCCGGTGAAAAGGAAATCTTGCTGGGAAATATTTTTATCCGCGGAGGTTCCGGGGAATTCCGTACGGTCGTTTCGGTAAGCGACGTGGAACACTCCGGAATTCCCATGGATCAGTGTTACGGTCTGACGGTCCATGATGTGGAAAATACGTGGCGCTCTTACACGACGATCTGGGAGGACGCGGTGGCCCACGCCGCTGAAGTAGAACTTTCCAACACACTTCCCGAGAAAAAGGAAAGAGAAGAAACGGCTCAGGAAGCGCAGATTAAAAAGGCAATGAAGGAAATTGAGGAAGAGTTCCCTGTAGAAGCTGTCCAGGAAACAAAGGAAATTGAGAAGCAGGATAAAATGTCCCGGGAGCAGTTAAAGGCATTTACAGAGAGCGCCAGAGAGCAGTCGAAAGCATTTGCGGAGAGCATCAGAAAACAGGTGGAACAGTCTGCAGATACGACGGAGCAGACGGCGGAAGCATGGATCAGGCAGCAGGAAGCCAGGATGGAATGGTCCAGAGCAAAAGCTTCTTACATAGAATCCATGAATGAGCCGGCGAAGCCGGAAATGGTGCCGGTGGAAGAGCCGGTGAGTGATCTTCACAGCACGGAGGAACCGGCTGCAGATAAGGATACTCCAATTCAGGAACCGTATCGGCAGCAGCAGGAACCCATGAAAATGGCACACGCGGATGAGGGATCATATCGAAAACAGGGTAATTCTGCGCGCAGCTACACCGGTTTTTCCAGTATCCCGGCTGTAGAATATGCCGCTGAACTGATGCCGGATATCGAGACGGTTACCACACTTCACACAGGAATAATGGAGTCGGATACGGAGGAATCTTATTATATAGAAGAAAAAAATCAGGCTCCGTTTATGGCTGAAGGGCAGTGTGGTGCTGACCCGGAAGAGATGCTGTATAATGTGGAAGAGACTGAAACCCGGAGTGATTTTCTGGAAGATATCCAGGGAGAGACGATCTGCTACCGGGCCGATACATCAGGTTCCTTTGTCTCCAGACCGGAAAGCGGATCGTACCAGCAGCTTGAAAAAATGGAAAATTCAGAGCGTTTAGCCGAAGAAATGAGGATGAATGAACCAGAGCTGAGCGCGCCGGAGTCAATAAAATCAGGAGTATATGCGCCAGAACTTCGGGAAGCAGAGATGGCAGTACCGGAAAATGGTCCGGAAAATGAGCCGGAACGTATATCGGGATATGCATCACAGCACGCATCGGAATATGCGCAGCAAGCCCCAGACATGTATGGCAGCCAGGACACATATGAAACGTCCGGCGCCCATTCAGCAAGCGATATATATGGCATTCCAGGCACATATGCCATGGAGAATACACAAAATTCTGTTATCTCCGGCACAATGACCGGTACGCAGAATATTTCCAGTTCCCATACAGAGGAATCCATGCAGGAAATATCAGAAACGTATTCGACAGACGGAATTGATGACATTTCGGAAATGACCTCAAAAGACGCTGTTCAAAGCTCTTCAGAAACCGCCGCGCCAAAAGGAATGCGCGGATATCCGCTTAATCGTCCGGTAGAAAGTATGTGGTACAGTTCTGACATACGCCCGGCGGGAGAAACACATGATTCTCTCAAAATGAGCGCCTTAGAAAATTACGCAGCGAAATCTCGTATGGCGGAACCTATACAGGAATCCGGAGAGCCCGAAGAACCGGCCGCAGTAAGAGGTGAAAATCCGGATAGATATGCATCAAAATCAGCAGCGTTCTCATCATCAAAACCATCGCCGTTAACAACATCAAAACCAGTGCCGGAAATAATACCGGAAAATGCAGAATCCCACAGAACGGATGAAGTATCGGGAGCCGCGCTGGCACATACGGTGGATGAAGAACCCAAGGCACCGGAGCCCCAAAAGGCTCAGAAACCTCAGCCTGTTCCGGGCAATCCAATGGAACTGGAACGGTTGTTAAAGACTGAGGAAGAGGATGAAGATTCCAGCGAACGGGTATGGGAGAATTTGAGACGGGATCACACAAAAATCCTGGATTTTGATTATGAAAAGGGCTGTGAAATCCTGACTATTAAGCCACAGGATATCGGCCTTCTGCCCAGAGAGATATGGGTATACGGAAATAACAGTTTCCTGCTTCATGGATATTATAATTACCGCTATTTAATTTTGGCAAAATTGTTTAACCCGGAGGGGACTCCACGCTATCTGCTGGGGGTCCCGGGGCATTATTACAGTAATGAGCGGTATATGGCATCGATGTTTGGTTTCCCCAATTTTGTTCTGTCAAAGAATCAGCCAATAGAAGACGGACGTTTCGGATACTGGTATACCGATGTAAAGATTGGAAGCTGATACCGTCAGCCATCTGTCAATAATCGATTCCGCGCAGAGAAACGCCAGCCATATATGGATGGAGAATTTCTGCAAAAGCCAGAAGCTCTTCCTTGGTACACGAACTGAAGCCGGAACAAAGGACTTCACCGGAGTCCACATAGTTTTGGAGGTAGTAGTGCCGGCAACCCTCAAGCCACCGTCCGATATCCAGAAAATCCTGGCTGTCATGAAGTTCCTTCACGACGGTGGTGCGGAACTCATACGGGATGGAGCCATTTATCAGAAATGCCGCACTTTCCTCTATTTTTTCCATCTGAATGCCGGGAATGCCTGCCACGCGCGGGTAATTTTCCCGGCCGGCCTTGATATCCATTGCGATATAATCGAGAAGCCCTTTCCCGGCGAGATCCTTTAAGACGGCGGGCTTATAGCCGTTGGTATCCAGTTTGATTAAGTAACCCATCTGCCTGATCCTGCGGATAAAATCTTCCAGATCGTCGGAGAGTGTTGGCTCTCCGCCCGTGATGCAGACCCCCTCTAAGACAGATGTGCGCCGCTTCAGGAAGGTGAAGAGAGAAGCCTCACTCATGGCTTCTTCGGCATCATTTCCCAGGAGTCCGCTGTTGTGGCAGAAAGGGCAGCGGAAGTTGCAGCCGCCTAAAAATATGGTGGCAGCGACATGGCCGGGGAAATCCAGGAGAGTTGTTTTTTGCAGACCGCAAATTTTCATAATTTTCGCTTCCTTATTTTCATGGTGTATTTTTCGTGATATACTAAAATGCATTGGTTATCAGTGCACTTAAAAGTAAGTATATCATAAACACTAAGTTCGTGAAAGACCTCCCGGTGTGTTTGAAAGAACCTGGCAAGTGTTCATTGTATACCATATTTTTGAAATGAGTGAAAAGAGGGACCGGCATGAATGCTGATGAAAAATATATGCGTGCTGCTATAGGACAGGCCCGGAAAGCGGGGGCTATCGGGGAAGTACCCATCGGATGCGTCATCGTCTATGAGGACAAGATTATTGCGAGGGGATATAACAGGAGAACGATTGATAAGAATGTTCTGTCTCACGCGGAGATCATTGCCATAAAAAAAGCATGTAAGAAGATGGGGGACTGGAGGCTGGAAGGCTGTACCATGTATGTGACCCTGGAACCATGTCCCATGTGCGCCGGGGCAATCGTCCAGGCCAGAATACCCAAAGTCGTAATCGGCTGCATGAACCCGAAGGCCGGGTGTGCCGGATCTGTGCTCGATTTGCTTCATGAGGACGGTTTTAACCATCAGGTTGAGATGGAGAGCGGCGTTTTGGAGGAAGAGTGTTCGCGGCTTATGAAGGATTTTTTTAAGGCTCTCAGGGAAAAGAAAGCAGCCATAAAAAAACAAAAACAGGAAGAGACGACTCCTTGACAAATAGCCGGATTCCATGTATACTAAATTGGCTATACATGAAAAGATGTATACGTGTGCGTTAATATATGTATATATATGGAAAGTTCGCATACAGACCAACACATGTCATAAAGTTTCCGTGCAGCCGGGGAGATAGCGGTGCCCTGTACCTGCAATCCGCTCTAGCAGGGGTGATGTCTCACCTCGGATCGTCTATTGCAGGGCTGCCCCTGATAAGTGGCGATGACGTTTGGGTCTTACGCAACAGGAATTCATGAACCGTGTCAGGGCAGGAATGCAGCAGCACTAAGTGGAACCTCCTGTGTGCCGTGAGGCAGCCTGGACTGAGTTAACTGTCAGGGTAACGCCTGTGGTAACGATACAAAGTGAGACGCACGGATTAAAAATATAAATAAAATACAGCGAATAGAAGACAATAAGACACCGGGGAAGCAAAATCCGGTGTCTTTCTATATGTACAATCATTACCATTTAACTGGTAATTTTCTTACATTTCCCGATAGAACAAAGTTTTCCCTTGCCCCACCCTTCCCTTTGTATTATAATTATGTACAAAATGGGTATATAGTATCTATTTTCCTAAACATGAATCTAAGAAGGGGTGTGCTTTGATGATGAGAGTTGGAATGCTTACAAGCGGCGGCGACTGCCAGAGCTTAAACGCGACAATGCGCGGTGTGGCAAAGGCGCTGTACAGAATGTATGACGATGTGGAGATAATTGGTTTTGAAGACGGATACAAGGGCCTGATTTATGCTGATTACCGTGTTATGCAGCAGTCAGAGTTTTCAGGGATTCTGACGGAAGGCGGGACAATCCTTGGCACCTCTCGACAGCCGTTCAAACTGATGCGTACACCGGATGAGAACGGACTCGACAAGGTAGAAGCGATGAAGCACACCTATAAAAAGCTGAAACTGGAATGTCTCGTTGTTCTGGGAGGAAACGGCAGTCAGAAGACGGCAAATCTTCTTCGCGAGGAAGGGCTGAATATCATTCATCTGCCGAAGACAATTGATAACGACTTATACGGAACCGATGTGACCTTTGGTTTTCAGAGCGCCATCAATGTGGCGACCAACGCCATTGACTGCATCCACACCACGGCGGCATCTCACGGCCGTGTATTTATTGTGGAGGTCATGGGCCATAAAGTAGGCTGGCTTACCCTGTATGCAGGAATTGCAGGGGGAGCGGACATTATTTTACTTCCCGAGATCCCTTATGATCTGGATATTGTCGTGGAAGCCTTAAAGAGCAGGACGAAGAGAGGAAAACGTTTCTCTATCCTGGCAGTGGCGGAAGGTGCCATTTCCAAGGAGGACGCCGCTCTTACCAAGAAAGAATTGAAAGAAAAGAAGAAAAACGGAGTGATCTATCCGTCGGTCGCTTATGAGATCGGCGCTCAGATTACAGAACGCACGGGACAGGAAGTCCGTGTGACTGTTCCCGGCCATATGCAGAGAGGCGGCGAACCATGTCCATACGACAGGGTTCTTTCGACACGTCTGGGCGCGGAGGCCGCGTATCTGATTAAGAATAAGGAATACGGCAATATGGTGGCAGTGATCAACGATGAGATCGTGAAGGTGCCGCTGGAAGAAGTTGCCGGTAAATTAAAGACGGTCGATCCTGAGAGTTCTATCATTAAGGAAGCCAAGATGATAGGCATCAGCTTCGGCGATGAGTAAGGAGCCATAGAGCATGTCGTATACGGCATTATACCGGAAATGGCGTCCTGCGTCCTTTGCGGATGTCAGAGGCCAGGACCATGTAGTACAGACTTTGAAAAACCAGATAGTATCCGACCGTATCGGACATGCGTATCTGTTCTGCGGTACCAGAGGTACCGGTAAGACCAGTATTGCAAAGATATTTGCGAAAGCGGTTAACTGTGAGAATCCGGTGGACGGCAGTCCCTGCGGAGAGTGCCAGACGTGTAAGAATATCGCGGCTGGCTCCTCCTTAAACGTAGTGGAGATCGACGCCGCTTCCAACAACGGCGTCGAGAATATCCGTGAGATCAGGGACGAGGTCCAGTATCCCCCTACGGAAGGAAAATATCGGGTTTATATTATTGATGAGGTTCATATGCTTTCTACAGGAGCCTTCAACGCCCTCTTAAAGACGCTGGAGGAACCTCCATCTTATGTCATCTTTATTCTGGCGACCACCGAAGTGCAGAAAATACCGGTCACGGTCATGTCACGGTGTCAGCGGTATGATTTTAAGCGGATTACGGTTGATACCATTGTGTCTCATTTGCAGAAGCTGACCGAAGCTGAGAATATTTCAGTGGAGGACAAGGCGCTGGCCTATATTGCCAAAGCGGCGGATGGGGCCATGCGTGATGCGCTGAGCCTTCTGGATCAGTGCGTGGCCTTCCATTATGGAGAGATTCTGACATATGACAATGTGCTGGATGTCCTCGGCGCCGTAGATATTACGGTATTCAGCCAGTTATTTCGCGCTGTCGTGGAGAACCGGACGAAGGACTGTATTAAGAGTCTGGAGGAGATGGTAATCCAGGGACGCGAGCTGGGGCAGTTTGTAACAGACTTTATCTGGTATCTCAGAAACCTTCTCATTGTAAAGTCTGTGGATGACGCGGAAAATATGCTGGATATGTCAGCGGAGAATATGAATCTTCTGATGGAAGAAGCCGGCCTGGTCGATGGAGAGACGCTTTTGCGGTTTATCAGGGTGTTCTCCGATCTCTCGAACCAACTTCGCTACGCATCCCAGAAGCGGGTGCTGATCGAGGTGGCTCTCATTAAACTGACCCGCCCCGAGATGGAAGAAAATCTGGATTCCGTCATTCAGCGAATCGGCAACATTGAAAAACAGCTGGAAGAAGGCGTCTTTGTAACTGGCGCCATACCTTCAGGTGGTATCGGTATGGATTCCGTACCGGCCGGAGACAATGGAAGAACGGGCGGAAACGGCGCCCCGTCAGAACCGGTGACACCTGCGGAACGCGTTGCGCTCCCCAAGGGGCAGTTGGAAGACTTAAATCTGGTCCGTAACGAGTGGGGAAAGATTGTAAAAGACCTGGGAGGTCCGATCCGGGCCAGTTTCCGGGATACGGTGGTAGAACCGGCGGGAGAAAGCTGTCTCTGCGTTGTGTTCACAGACCAGAGCAATTTTATTATTGGCAGCCGTCCGACGACTCTGGGAGACATCGAACGGTATGTGGAAGAACATTATCAGAAATCAATTTATTTTAAGGCAAGACTGCGGGGCGGCGGAGAACGCCTCGATACCATTTACGTCAGTGACGAAGAATTAAAAGAAAACATTCACATGGATATTATAATAGAAGATTAACAGGAGGACATACACCATGGCAAAGCGTGGCGGTTTTTCAGGCGGAATGCCTGGCAATATGAATAATTTAATGAAGCAGGCTCAGAAAATGCAGCGTCAGATGGAAGAGACGACGAAGGAGCTGGAGACAAAAGAGTATACGGCGACAGCGGGCGGCGGAGCAGTATCCGTTACCGTTTCCGGAAAGAAGGAAGTGACTGCGGTGAAGCTTACTGAAGAAGTGGTGGATCCGGATGATATTGAGATGCTGGAAGACCTGATTGTGGCTGCGACCAACGAGGCGTTCCGCCAGATGGAGGAAGAGAGCAGTGCGGCCATGTCCAAGCTGACCGGCGGCCTCGGCGGTATGGGCGGAGGCTTTCCTTTCTAATCATGGATTATTACAGCAGTCAGATAACGAAATTAATAGAAGAGCTTTCCAAGCTTCCCGGAATAGGAAGCAAATCTGCACAGCGTCTGGCATTTCACATTATCAATATGCCGGAGGAATCAGTAACGAGCCTCGCCTCATCTATTACTGAGGCGAAGCATAATGTCCATTACTGCAAGGAGTGTTTCACTCTAACAGACCAGGAGCTGTGCCCGATCTGCAAAAGTGACAAACGCAACCATAAAGTCATCATGGTTGTTGAGGATACAAGGGATTTGGCGGCTTACGAAAAAACGGGGAAGTATGACGGTGTTTACCATGTGCTTCATGGAGCGATCTCTCCCATGCTGGGAATCGGCCCGAATGATATCAAACTGAAGGAGCTGATGCAGCGGCTTCAGGGTGATGTGGAAGAAGTTATCATCGCTACCAATTCCAGTCTCGAAGGGGAAACTACGGCGATGTATTTAAGCAAGCTGATAAAGCCTACAGGCGTGCGGGTAACCCGTATTGCCAGTGGCGTACCCGTCGGCGGAGATCTGGAATACATAGATGAAGTGACATTGTTACGGGCCCTGGAAGGCCGGGTCGAACTGTAACTCATTAACCTTGTTAGGAGATGCAAAAGAATGGATAAGTACGAGTTTAATATTAAAGTTGAACAGATAAAGAAGCTTGTCGGCAAGAGTGATTATGAGACGGCCATGAAGATTGCCGATACCATTGACTGGAGGCGTGTGCGGAACACGAACCTGCTGTCTATGGTAGCCATGGTTTACGAAAAAAATGAGGACTATGAAGAGGCCAGAGAGATTCTTCTTCTGGCGTTTGAACGTGCCCCCATTGGGAAACGTCTGCTCTATAAGCTGGCAGAACTCGCATTAAAAGAGGGCAATATTGATGAGGCTGAGGCATATTACAGGGAATTCAGCGATCTGGCCGGAGATGATCCGAGACAGCAGCTTCTACGCTATTTAATTTTGAAAGCAAAAGGTGCGCCTGCCCAGCAGTTAATCCATTCTCTTGAATCTTATACAAGTCAGGAAATTGATGAGAAATGGCTGTATGAGCTGGCTGAGCTTTACAGCATAGCAGGTATGGCCGACAGATGCGTGGAGACCTGCGATAAGATCATGCTGATGTTTGGTCTTGGAAAATACGTGGATAAGGCGATGGAACTGAAAATCCAGTACGCACCGCTTACGACCTACCAGATGGATCTGGTGGAAAACCGTGATAAATATGAGGCAAAGCTTCGTGCTGTGGAACAGGAATACGGACTCGGCGGAGGCCAGATGAATGTTCCGGAGCAGGATGAAGAGTACTATGATGATGGTAATCCGGGGATGGACATGCCGGAGGAACCCTATTATGGAGATTTACAGGCCAGGATGCAGGAGGCCGAGGTTCAGGAAGGACTGGCCCGGGAGATGTCCCGCATGTCCTACGAGGAACCGCCGGCTGAACAGCGCCCCAGAAGACATGACAACACACGGGTACTCGATGATATCAGACGGATTAACCGCCCGGTTATGAGGAACTCTGAATATGATGGCGCTTCCATAGCGGCCGGAGAGACCGCGGCAGCAGGAACTGCATATGCAGGAGGTGCATTTGCCGGGGCAGCAGACGGAATGGCTGGTGCTGCATACGGTGCAGCGGATGCCGTAGTCCATATGGCTGGGAATGCAGAGCGCCTTGCCTCTGCGATGCCAAGACCGCGCGGAATGATGCGTATGCCGGAGATGGCTGATGAAGTCCCTGCAGAGCCGGTGATAGAGGAAGATTACACCTATGGAAATTCTGGATATGGAGAATCCTATGGGGAATCTTCTTATGGCGATGCCTCCTATGAGGACGGCTCCTATGGCGACACTTCTTATGGCGGACGGGCTTATGGCGGAGATACCTATGGAAAGCCAGGATATGGGGAGAATTCCTATGGCGAGCCGGTATACGGAGAGAATGCGTATGGAGAGGCAGCTTATGGAGAAAATGCATATCGAGAGCCAGGCTATGGGGAGCATGCATATGGAGATGCCTCCCATGGCCAGAGTACCTATGGAGAGACCGCCTATGGTGAAAACACCTACGGAGATTCTGCCTATGGAGAAAACAACCATGAAGGCGCAGCTTATGGAGATAACTCCTATGGGGAAGCAGCCTATGGAGAAAATACTTCTGAAGAACCGGCCTATGGCGGGGATTTGGCTGATGACGTAGCTTACGGTGCATCTGATTATGACGATCCGGAATATGGTAAGACTGCTTATGGTGACACTGCATACGGTAAGACTGCCTATGGCGATACTGCATACGGCGACGCTGCTTATAGTGACGAGGTTACTGGTGAATCAGTTTCCGGTGAATCGGTTTCCAGTGAGACTGCATACAGCGATTCCGCAGATGGTGAATCAACTGGTGATGATCCGGTCTATGGAGAGACTGCCTATGATGAACCAGAGACATCCTATGATGAATCAGAATGCGATAATTCCGCTTACGTTCAGGGGGATTCTGAATACAGCACACAGGAAGACCATACCGTAAATGTCACTGTTTTGAACAAACGGCGTACAGAAGATGATGTTCTTGAGATAGAAGACCTTGAAGAGGAAGAGGAAGAACCTCCTGTATTAAATCATTTGATGATTGAAGCCAGGACTCCTGAAAAAGGACTTAAAATTGCTGTAGAGGCATTAAAGCAGATTCATAATGAATCCGGCATAAAAAATCCGGTCGCCAAGATTACAGGAGAGAAGCTTTCCAAAAGAGGTGTGCTCGCATCCGCATCTAAACTGGCCGGAAAAGATCTTGTTATAGAAGAGGCGGGAGATTTGACTCCGGAAGCCTTAGAAGAATTATATGAACTGATGAATCACGATAACAGCGGCATGATCGTCGTTTTGATCGATAATCCCAAACAGATGGAGAATCTTCACAGAAACCATCCGCGTCTTGCCAGCAAGTTTGAATGCATAGGAAGCGGAGAAGGCTATGAACCTGGCGAGGAGTATACTCAAACCATATCTCCGGCACAGGAGCCGCGTCCGGCGGTAAGAAATGAAGAGCCTGCTAAGAGGGCTGCTGCTCCCAAAGCTGCGGTGAGACCTCTCTATCCGGAACGAAATGATGCTCCGGTCAGACGCCAGCCGGCTCCACCAGTCCAGGAGGTTATTCCTGAACCGCGCCGTCAGCAGGCTTACGCCGATGAACCTTATGAAGAGAATTCTTACGATCAGGATATCAGAGATGCACAGTCATATGAGACGGATTCTTATGAAGAGGAAGCTTACGATGATTTCCCGGATGCGGAAGCGGCGCCGAAAAAGAAAAAAGGTCTGTTCCGCAACCGTAAAAAGCCGGTTTACGAGGAGATGGAACCGGAAGAGACCTATGATGAAAATGACGATTACTATGTGGAAGAAGACGAAGACGGCGAGGAAGCCATGTCTTACCGCAATGATGATGGTCCTGGAAGTCACGGGGAAGAGATGGATATTGACGAGTTCGCTCAGTACGCCTGCCGTTATGCTAATGAAATTGACTGCAGCATAACCGGCAAGAGCATGCTGGCCCTGTATGAGCGAATCGAGATCATGGAAGAGGATGGAGTGGCGCTGACAAGAGAGAATGCGGAAGGCCTGATTGAAGAAGCGGCAGACCGTGCAGAAAAGCCATCCTTCGGAAAGCGCGTCAAGGGAATATTCTCATCCAAATACGATAAAGACGGCCTTCTGATCCTGAAAGAAGAGCATTTTATTTACTAATCAAAACGGCGGTAACTCTGCTGTAAACCTTTGATTCTGCACAGGAACCGAATTGGTGGACGGCGGTATCAAATAACTAATTGGAGCATGAACTGTGGATATCAGATTAATTGCACTTGATTTGGACGGAACGCTTCTGGACAGCCAGAAGCGTCTGTCTTCCCGTAACAGACAGGCGCTGACGGAATGCCTGGAACGAGGCATTCACATTGTTCCGACGACCGGAAGAACCGTGTCTGGGATTCCTTCAGTCGTCCGGGAACTGCCGGGAGTACGGTATGCCATTACAACGAATGGCGCCGTGGTAGAGGATATGAAAGAAGATTTAACGCTGTCGGAGTGTACCATTCCATGGGAGCTGGCGCTGAAGATATTAAAAATTATTGATCAGTATCACGTAATGTACGATCCATACATTGAGCGTCGCGGCATTACCGAACCGCGTTTCTACGAACATTTAACGGAATACGGTCTGAGGCCGGAGCTTCAGGAAGTGGTCCGGATGACCAGAGATGTTTATCCGAATATTATTGAGTTTCTTGAAACCTGCCGGAAGCCAGTGGAGAAAATTAATTTGTTTTTTCCTGAGATAGAAGAACGAACAAAGGTAAGAAAGGTGCTGGAAGAGATCGATGGAATTCTCATTACCTCCTCCATGCCCACGAATCTTGAAATCAACGCGCCAGGAGCGACAAAAGGTGGTGGTATCCGCCGGCTGGCGGAGCATCTGGGGCTTAAGAGAGAGCAAACGATGGCTATGGGAGACGGGGAAAATGATTTCTCCATGATCTTAGAGGCCGGAATCGGCGTAGCCATGAAAAATGGCCGACCGGATCTCTGCAAGGCAGCTGACTATATTACGGACACAAACGACGAAGATGGAGTGGCATCGGCCATATACCGATTCGTCCTGGAGGCAGAATTATAACGAGGAATTTTATGGAAAATTGGTTATCGATCGCGGCCGGGGTCTACCTGCTGTCCATGGTTTTATACGGACATTACAGGGGATTTATCCGGCTTGCGGTATCTATGGTGGCATTAGTGGCGGCTCTGGCAATTGTGCACGTATCCATGCCGAAAGTAACAGAATATTTAAAAGAAAATACATCGATACAGCAGACACTGTCTAACAGCATGAAGCAGGCTGCAGGCATCGGCCTGCCGGAAGAAACTGGTGATGAGGAAGAGAAAGATGAAGATGTGCCATCCGTACAGCGGACGATTATCGAGAACCTTAATCTGCCTCAGAATGTCAAATCGGCGCTGATAGAAAATAATAATCACGAAGTCTATGAGTTTTTGGGAGTCAATGCCTTTGCTGATTATATAGGAAACTATCTGGCGGACATGATTTTAAATTCCGTGGGCTTCGTCCTGATGTTTGCGATCGTATATCTTCTGATTAAGCTGGTGGTGCGCTGGCTGGATTTGATTGCCCGCCTTCCGATCCTTTCTGGAATGAATAAAATTGCGGGTGCGCTCCTCGGAGGTGTTCAGGGTCTGATTTTTCTCTGGATTCTCTGTCTGGTCCTAACTGCGTGCTCCGGTACTTCATGGGGAATGACACTGATTCATCAGGTGGAAGCCAGTAAATGGCTGTCCTTTCTATATGAACATAATTTCCTGAATGCAATTGTTTTGAGCGTCATCCATGGTATGCTGTAGGTCTGCAATTGTTGATATCATATATTCAATTAAAACAAATCGCTGGTCAGAATGAAAAAATGTCTGTCCGGCGATTTTTGTTATAACCACAAAATATAGGAAAAATCAAGAAATAAGAGCATATTTAGTGTTGCAAAAAATTGTTTGAGAAAATGGAACAAATTCCCTTGACATTATTTGGCGAACATGATATATTATAACTCCAGCACGGACACAGTCCGGTGCAGGCTCAGCTGAAGAGCTGAAAAGAAAATTTAAAAAAGTTGTTGACAAAACAGAGACGATATGGTAATATAAACGAGTTGCTGTTGAGAACATAACAACACAAAGCACTTTGAAAACAGAAGATTGAACAGTATGTAAAACCCTGAAAATTCTAATAAAACAAGCCATTGTTTGATGGCTTTGAATGAGAAAATTCAGAACGAATACAATTATTGTATACGAACCAAACAACAAGTAAAACGGGAAATAAATTAGCTAGTTAGTTG
>NZ_JBKVCZ010000013.1:0-82898 GCF_046966825.1 Hungatella sp.
GGATGGAGTGTGGAGAGGTTCTTAAAGGTTTCGCACTGCCATGCGGCCACATTGTCCTGGCAGGAGAGAATCCGGTTGTCCAGCTTGTTGATCTCATCCTGGGAGTCATCTTCTTCTGCTGAGGGGGCCAGTACGCTGCGCCCTCTGAAGCATGGCTCGATGTCTAATATCTTTCCGTCATCCACATGGGCGGTGCAGGTAAAACGGTACGGCTCATCCTTGTTATTTCCCCATCCGGTCTCCACTCTGACTTTAAAGCGGGTATCTGCCTTATCCGGTTTTAAGAAAAGTCCCTCTGTGATATGGATCGGCTCTAAATTTTTATAAATTACAATTTTATCAATAGGATAGCAGGCTTTCACAGAGTAATGAATCTCTCTGGGGGCGGAGGTGTGTTTCACGATCGAGCCCATAACAAAGCCGTTGATATCAAATGTACAGAGAATTCTGTCCCCGGTGACTGCGTAGGTGCGGCGGTTTATCATGGCATCCCAGATGGATTCCCGGTCCTTCTTATCGGTCAGTACAGCCATTTTGCCGTCGCCGTAGGAACCGGGGTATCCGGCGTGATGGTCGGTAGAGCCTGTAAAACCAAAATGGTAACCCCTTCGGAGTCCCTCGTAAACGGTATTTCTGCTGTCCCGCGGTCCCATATTGTGATAATAGGGATAAGCGGCCGTCTCATTCATGGCGCAGCCATGCTTGGAGCAGACCTCTACCAGCGGAGTCACGCTTTCATCAAATTCATCCCAGTTGATTCCACGGTATCCCGGTGTATAACCGATGTGGTGGGCGACCGTAACAGATCGGCAGCCGCAGTCATCCTTTAATTCCTGCGGAGAGCTGCGGTATATCAGAGGGAGTGTATCATCCGGGCTTACCAGATGATGATCTCCGTAATGCGAAGAGTGCATTTCATAAGCCTGAAATGTGACCAGCTCTTCGGAATTGGCATCGGCCACAGCGCTCCTGACCTCCGGCCAGTGATCCTTCAGCTTTTTAAAACCTCTGTTGTGGAAATCTACCACAAATGCCGTTTCCTCAGTTCTTTCATGCATATCCGGCCACATGGCATGTCCAGTAACCGCACAGAAGTCCAACTGATTTTTTGCTGCGGTCAGTGCGTTGTCAAGTGCTCCGTAGCCGTATGTGATGCCGCAGTGATTGTGAATATCGCCCCAATAAATGTTCATAAGTTTGTCCTTTCTGAATAAAAAGAGTGGTTGTGGTCTGGATTTGGAAGCGCCTCCGGGTGAGGAACCCACTGTCCCATATCCTGTGTGTATGCCGTAATTCCCATGGCTGCCTTTATGCGTTTTTGAAATTCCTTAGCCCGTTCGTTCACTGCATAAGGATCACAAATGGAGAGCAGGCGGCGATGGCAGTTGTCCGCAGCTTCCTGAACCACGCCGTCGTTCGCCCGGGTCTCCAGTAAGTTTTCATTTTCCCCGGGGTCGGCCTCCAGATCAAAGAGCTGGGGACCGTCAGAACAATAAAATACATATTTGTATTTGTCCCATCGAATCATGAACATGCCATCCGGAATACCGTGAGCATGGTATTCACTGAACGCGAAGTCTGGATGCGCGGAGTCTTCACCGTGTTCTGCCAGTCTCATCAGGCTGTGTCCTGAGATGGAAGATGGCTGGGGAACGTTTAGAAGATCGCAGAAGGTGGGATAGAGATCCACCAGTCCGGCAGGGGAGGAAACCCGTTTTGCCTCGATTCCGGGGATTCGAAAGATCAGCGGAATATGAGAGGACTGCTCAAACATACAGCATTTCCACCACATCCCATGATATCCCATCTGTTCGCCATGGTCGGTGGAATAACAGACCGCCGTATGATCCCGAAGGCCCAGGGCATCAATTTTATCAAGAAGGATTCCCAGGCGTTCATCCAGTTCCTCGATGGCGCAGTGATACCCGACTAAGACTCTCCGGACGGTCTCTTCCGGTACACTCCCGCATTTAAAATAGGTTCGCATCCATTCCAGTGAAGGGTTTAAGGAGGTAAAGGGAGGTTTTAATTCTTCTGGTATCTCTGTAATTGCGGAGTTATAGTAATCCCAGTGTTCCTGCTTCACATAAAATGGAAAATGTGGATCTAAAAATCCTATGTACAGCATAAAATCTTTCTCATCCCGATGCTCTGTCAGCCAGGAAAGGCCTGCCTTCAGCACCCGGTCATCAAAGCTCTCCTCTGTTTTGATGCCGATGCGGTCAAACCGTTTTTCCGCGCCGATTCTTGCCAGCTTTTGATCTCTGAAGTAACAGCCGATATCGGGTCTGAACATGTATCCCGCCAGGGCCTCATACGTAAATGCATAACTGCCTTCATGATGAAAATGTGTTTTTCCGATACAGGCAAAGGTATGACCGTTTTCCGTCAGATGGTGAGAGATACCCTTCACTGTCCCATCATATGGGGTTGAATTGTCCCAGGTTCCCAGTTGGTGTACATAGTCCCCGGTGAAGAAGCTGGCGCGGGCCGGTGCACATACAGGGCAGGAGGAATAGAAATTGTCAAAAACGATACCTTCCGCCGCCAGGCGGTCCAGATTCGGTGTCCTCAATATGGAATGATTGATAAAGTGCATCATTTCATAGGAATGTTCGTCGGATAAGATTGTAATGATATTCATGGCCGCCTCCTACCAGTAAGGGTTCCAGTCTTTTGTCAGCCGGGTCAGGGCTTCCACATAGAAATAATCACCCCACAGGTTGCATTCATCGATACCATGATCGATACAGTCGTTGTAAGGAGTTTTTTTCCCGTAGACGCCATGGAGCAGCTGCCCGTTTGAACTCTCGGGGGAGGTGACGGCGCATAAGTCTGTCAGTGCCTTCATAAGCCTTTTGGCGGCAGCCAGATAAGGAGCCGCTTCCGCTTCCGGCAGGAACCGGCACATCTCCAAGATTCCGCAGACGGCGATAGCGGAAGCCGAGGAATCCCAGGGCTCGCCGCTGCCGTCTTCAAAGATGAAATCCCAGTATGGCACCAGGTTTTCCGGAAGATGAGTGAGGAAATAATCTGTCACATGCTTAAAGTCTTCCAGATATTCAGGGCTTCTCGTATAGCGGTAGCTGAGCGCCAGCCCATAGACGCCCCAGGCCTGGCCTCTGGCCCAGACAGAGTCCGCAGAATATCCCTGATGCGTTACTCCGCGCAGCGGTTTCCCGGTTTCCGGATCAAAATAATACGTATGATAGGTGGAATAATCAGGACGGATAATTACGCTTAAGGCGGTGTCTAAGTGAGCTCTGGCCTTTTTGGCATACTCTGGCTGTCCGGTCTCCTCCGTGGCCCAATAGAGAAGCGG
Organism: Hungatella sp.; assembly: GCF_046966825.1. Classification (NCBI taxonomy): domain Bacteria; kingdom Bacillati; phylum Bacillota; class Clostridia; order Lachnospirales; family Lachnospiraceae; genus Hungatella; species Hungatella sp. Next base: position 3,323 of record NZ_JBKVCZ010000013.1, read on the forward strand.
AAGATTTAGGAGACAGTCAATGATCAGGCGGTAGTTTTTTAAATTGTCCATAGCCCCCCAGGCCTGAAGAAACTGTCCTTTTTCATGAAATCGGGATTTCAGGCGGTCAGCTGCAAGGAGAGCCGCTTTTTTCGCTGTTTCATTTCCGGTGAGCTTATAGCCGGAGACGCAGGATAAGGAGTAGAGAAAGCCAAGATCATGGGTGTCGGTGTGATTGCCGGTCTCGATCCGTTCCAGGAAACTTTCTGCCTGCTTCAAAGCGGCTTCCCTGTATCGTTCATCTCCGGTATTTTCATAGGCCAGCCACAGTTCGCCCGTCCAGAAGCCGTTGGTCCATTGTTCGTTGGGGACGGGAGTATAGAAGCCGTTTTCAGAATAAACGGATTTAAACTGGCTGGAAAATTCGCTTAAGCAGCTTTCGGTCTGTCTGGAAGCCAGCTCCAGCGCTTTTTTCGTCTCGTCCGGAGAAAGCTCCGGTTTTTTCATTAATTCTTCAAATGTCATAATTTCCTCATATTCCGGGGCGGCTGCAGGTGATATTTCTTATTTCCTGCAGCCGCCTCTAATGTATTTACAGGCAGCGTGAGATTCTGATCAGATTGCAGGGAAACATTCCAGTGATAATTTTTTATCCATGGCAGGAGCCTGCTCCCGGAGTTTGGTCCTTAAGGAATGGAGATTCAGGCCGGAGCTCCACGTTCCATCTGTCACATCCAGGATGAGAAGGTCTAACGTGATAGTACCGATATCCACCTTTTTATCTTCCGGTCCAAGGAAAGACACATCAAGAATCGGAGCCAGCATATCTTCGGAGCCATAGATTTCAGGGCATAGAGCGGTATTCTTCCACAGTCGGATATCGCAGCAGTCTGTCCAGATCCAGAGAAGCGAAACTCCGTTTTTTTCCATCAGAACCGAATAATCATTGAGAATGCGGCAGACAGTTCCAGGTTCTAAGTGCCAGCGCTGGATATGCGGCTTCTCCCGGCGGTTTCCCCGTTCCATCTCGTCACGGATGATAAGACCGCGGGTACGATGGAACAGAATCCGGCGGGTGTGACGGCAATACGTATAGGCATCATGGTGCGCTTTGACATAAATACCTTTGGGATCGGTCCAATACTCAGTCACCGGCGTATCCGGGCGGTAAACGCCCCATTTATTTGCATAGACACAGTCGGGCAGAACAGGCTCCCCATGGGCCAGCACCGTGTTATGGGAGGTCATGTTATACATATATCCGCGCAGTTCACTGTTCATCCGTATGGAATGATACAGTTTGTCTGTGTACGGCTCCCCGATGAAGGCCTGACCGCGGAAGGTAAGAAACAGGGACAGTAAATCCATATGGTTATGGCCGGAACAGCCGCAGCCGGTCTTGGCGGACATGAGGATATAATTGCCGTCATGCCGGTAGGAGCTTCGACTGCAGAGAAAACCGGCTTTTGTGCTGCAGAAATCACGGGGAAGAATCTCCGGATCTGCGTCTTTCTGAAGCATTCTGGCGCGTTCCAGCTCTGTGCACATGGGGTGTGAAAGCATTTTTATGCCCAGCTGAAGGATTGGGTCTGCTAAGGGGCCGCCGTTGTCCCCCAGGGAAGGGTAGAGGGGGCCGGGCGGGGTCAGCATGGACAGAAGGGAGAAGGAAGCGTATATCTTCTGGTGGGATTCTTCATCCAGAAGAGGCACTTCATTTAAGTTAGCCAGATAAATGCCGCGAAACAGCATTTCTCCAATAGCAGCACCTGACCAATAGGCAATAGAATGCTCACTGTAACCACCGTCTTCATTGAAATCTTCTTTTATATGGCGGCAGACGATGCCGGCCCCTCTCTCTCTGTAAGCACGAAAATCAGGAATCTCAGGGAGCAGGATGCTGAGCAGGAAAGGAACCAGCCCTCTTTCCCACATGTGATGATTGTAAGGGCGGTAGCCATCCTCTTCAAAGCGCTTGAACTGAATTCCCAAAAACCAGATATGCTTCAGGAGATCAAAGGCTGTGTCGATGTCGGTCTCATAGGGAAGTCTGGTATAAAACAAGCTGATGAGAACGATGGTCAGCCAGCCCACGCTCATGGCATCCCGGTCCTCCGTATACTGGAAACGGTTGGCTCCGGCAGACGGATCCTCTACAATAAGAGGATAGGTCTCAAAAAATTTATGTACAAGCTCCGTGAAGGTAGCAATCACCTGTGTGTCGCCTTCCTCGTGATAAAGGACGGACAGAGCCTCGAAAAACTGTCCTCTTACAAACATATCAAGACTGTGACGGTGGCGCTTTCCCTGATCCTCCAGAAAGTTAAAATGTATCATATTTTCATAGGAAGGGCCTAAGTCCTCTGATTTTCTGGCACCCGGCAGAAGATAGCGGTGTTCCATCATACTGCGCCCGGATTGTAAGCAGAAGTCCTTCAAACTGCCGCGCAGGCCCAGGGAAGACTGATAGGCATATGGCAGTTCATCCGGCTCCATCCTCTTAAGCGGAAGGCTGCGGCAGTCATAAAAATAGGTCACCTGCGTTCTTTGCTCGAAGTACTTGACCAGCGCTTTTTTAGCCAGTGCTGTATTACCCCTGGCCCAGTTATATTTTACCTCAGAGAGGCCGGGGAGATTAAGGTCTAAAGCTTCAAACAGCTGGTTGTCTGTGAGAAGTGTTTCATCGCCGGGGATATTATTCATGGCGTATTTCCTCCTTCTTCAGTTTATTGCCGCTCAGTATAAAGCGGAGAGTGTATTCCTTAAACTCACATACTACGGTAAAGCTGTCCCCGTTAAGAGCCTGCCGGACAGATACGGTCCGCTTATTCTGGGTAACCGGGTAGGGAACTGCTAATACGGCAAAGTAACATGTGCCGCTGCTGTCTGGATTTAAGCGGAAGCAGACTTGCCTGGAATCGTGCCAGATGTTGTTGGCAGTGGAGATTTTTCCGTCTGTTATGATGGTTTCGCAGTCGGCGCCTGCCGCGAGCTCGATGGAGGGGCCGTCATCACAGGAATAAAGGGAGCGGTCATCACCACACACCAGATGCGTTCTGTTTAAATGGTAATGTACCTGTACTGTGTCATCCGGGGACAGACCGGTTACGTGGTCGATGATCAGGAGAAGACGGTTACCAATAAGGGCCAGATGGCGGACCGTCTGTGCCGGAGCATAATTTTCATGGCAGGAGGTAATGCAGGTAAGACCGGATGCCTCCTGTACTTCACAGATGAAGCCCTCTCTCTGAGGGCCGTATTTCCAGGAACCCCTGTATTCCCACGGGTCCCTGTCATTTACCGTCAGACAGTTGTGGGAAGCTGCTCTTTTGAAACGGTATCGGTTTTCATCATCCTTATACGTATAAATGCCTGGGTCGGAGATCAGAGGAAGGCCGTACGCGGTGAAATCAAAGCCTCCCGGGTCCATGTGAGCGTGGAGATTCTGCACGGGCGTGCGGCAGCCTGTCATGAGGCTTAGGGCCTGATTATCCCAGGAGGAACGCAGATAGACCTGATTTAAGTCCTTCTGCCAGGCCAGAAGGGGAAGGTCAGGTTTTTTTGGATGCGCTTCCGCCCAGATTAAATCGTCCTTTAAATGCGTGATATCAGGAATTCTCCACAGATTATCCCTGATGACCTCATATATGGAAGAAACAGGATAGAAATGAGCGGCAGCGGCCAGATAATCCCGATTGCCTGATGCCATATAGCAGGAGACTGCGGAAAGGCACAAGGATTCCTTGTCGGCCGTATGGCTGTCTCCCCATGGGAAGTTGCCTCCGCAGGCGCGGGTAGCGTGGACTGAGTGGAGAAACATCTTGTGAAGCCTTTTGGTATATGCCTCCGATTCCGGCAGATGAAATTTTCTGGAAAATACATTGCGCATGGCAAACCAGAACACACATCCATTATGGTAGGACGGACATCCCTCGATCTGTCCCCCGCAGGGCGTACACTGGGCTTCCATACACCGGTCCAGCTCCTTTAAGGCATGATTTTGGTAAAGACTGCTGTTTTTAAGCTCCGGAAAGAGACAGGAGAAGGACAGCAGGCCCAGGTTTTCCATCAGATAGTGGTTGTGATCTGCCTTCGGCCACAGAAGCGGGGAAATATGATACAATACCAGACAGTGAACATAGATGCATGGAACCAGCTTTTCTAAAAAGGATTCATTCATATAGGGTGTTTCTGCCAAAAGTTCAATTACATAAGGCCATGTGCGGTAACCTCTGATTCCGGCCTCTAAGGCTCTCCAGGGGGTGAGTCCGTCGAAACGTCCAGGCACATAGTCTCCCTTCTCGTCAGTTAAGGCCGGGCAGCGTACAGAATCAATCCAGTCATTCACTTCTTCTATAACTTTTTTTGCATATGTCAAATCCCCGGTCAGGCTGTAGGCTTCGCACATGGTTTTCCAATGGTGCATCCGGTTTAAATGAAACGTGTATTCATTATCGTTCACGGGATTTTCTGTCCATTCCGGCGGATTGCCGATGAAGTGGAGCGCTGGGCCCGTGCCGGGAAGTACCAGCCGGCCAGCCAGAGCTTCATCGGCCAGGCGCAGCGTGTCCACAGCCAGGTCAGGAAACTGCTCCCTGATGCAGCGGCCTCTTTCCAGGGCGCTTATCTGCCCGTTTGTTTGAAGAACTCTTTGCTTCAAGCCGGGTAACAGCGAGGCAGCAGTGGCGCCTTCTGTTAAAATGTCCTGAAGTAGCGGGTATGTCTCTGTCATGTGATTTCTCCTTTTACTTTGTGATAAATCTCATCCGGGTATTGTTTTTTTGTGGCCGAAGCCCAGTTCCAGGCTGCGCTTTTCAAAGCGGAGAACGGCTTCTTTATATTGGGGGGAATCGATAACGTTTAATGTTTCGGATGGATCAGAGGCAAGGTCAAACAAAACCCGGGGCATGTCCGGTCCGTAATACTGGTATTTTAAGTTTCCTTTTTTAATCATTAAGTATTCTCCAAGATATTGGCTGATACTCTCATCATCCCAGTCTTCTTCTTTGCCGGCCATAAGGCAGGATAAGGAACGGCTGTCGAGGCCGGCAGGGATGGGAATATCACAAAGCTGGCAGAGTGTGGCGTATAAGTCGCAGAGGTTTACATTAGAGGTTATCCGGCGCGGTCTGTACTGCGCGGGCCAGCGAATAAACAGGGGGACTCTTGCGCTGGACTCGTAAAACTTATGCTTGGCCCAGATCCCGTGTTCGCCCAGCATTTCTCCGTGATCGCTGGTAAAAACAATAATCCAGTCATCCAGATTCTGCCCGGCTTCCTCTAATTTATGGAGAATCTGACCGATATATCCATCGACTGTTTCGACCATACCATAGTAAGCGGCTGTAGTGCGCTGCACGTCACGCATGGTGATATCTTTTCCTATTTCCAGGTGCTTTGTATCCAGGTAAGGATGGCCGGACAGCTTCTGCTCGGGGCCGTATAGGGGAACCCGGTTTAAATAGTATTTAAATAAATCCTCGCTGCAAAAGTATGGATAATGAGGCAGGACAAAACTCACCTTCAGCAGAAGGGGCTGGAGGGGCTGAGGCTTATCGTAATAAGGAGATTCGAAAATTTCCTCTATAATATCTAACGCCCCCTGCAGGGTGTATTCATCCTCCACCGTGTTTCTGGCGTGTCCGACGCCGGAACGTCTGACTTCCTTTGCATTGGTCCAGCGGTGCTCTTCCTTTGATATCTTTACACGGGCCAGCTCTCTGGTATCTAATTCAGGCACAAAGGATTCCGTGATGCGGCAGTCCCGGCCGATTCGTCTCATCCAGCCCTGCATCTGATCAGGGCCGTTGTGATGCAGCTTTCCGCAGCAAACCGTATTGTAAGCATGTTCTGAAAAGGTTCGGGCAAACGTGGGGTAGAAGGGCGGCAAGTCTTCCCCGAATATCTGGCAGCCGCAGGTTCGCGGCAACTGGCCGCTCATCAGGCACTGGCGCGCCGGAATACATACCGGAGAAGGGGTATAGGCGTGATCAAATACGACGCTGTCTTTTGCCAGACGGTCCAGGTTCGGGGTCCTGATCACTGTGTTTCCTGCGAAACCCGTTAAGTCCGGCCGGTGTTCGTCAGTCATGAGAAACAGAATATTGGGTCGCCGTGAGTTCATGGTTTGATTTTTTCCTTTACAAAATTTTTTTAAAACTGAGTTTATTATAAGGATAGGGAAAATTAGGTTCAACGGCACTTTTTTGTAAAATACCAAATTTTTGTGAATCGTGCATAAGAAAATTAAAAAAATGGGTTCTTAAGGACTTAAAAATAGAGGATAAAATGGCAGATAAAGCAGAAATGATAATGATCTGACAGCAGGAATGCAGTAAACATGCGGATTTTTGCAGATCACAGGTTAAATACAGAAGCCACAAAAAAGTGGTATTTTTCAAATTTTTGCAGATTGTCAATCGGAAATGTCTGTGGTAGCATGTACCCAGAATCAAGCGCGTTTGGAACTCAAGCACTTTACATTTAAAAGGAGAGTATGATTATGAAGAGATCAAAACGGCTCATAGCCGGATTCATGGTATCTGTAATGGCAGCATCAGCACTGGCCGGCTGTTCTTCCTCAAAGAATACGGCGAAGGAAACGGAGCAGACACAATCACAGACTGCAGAAGATCAAAAGGGAGAGACCCGGAAGGAGGAAACTACAGCGGCAGAAAAAGGCGAGCCGGTAGAGATGGAATGGCTGGTAGGGCAGACCTCCTCTGAAGTAGATGATGACGCGGAAGTAGTGAAAGCGATTGAAGAGCGTTTCAATATTGATTTAAAGGCATGGTACGTGGATTCCAATAAATTCTGGGAGAACTTAAATGTAAGGTTCGCAGGAGGGGAAATGCCTGACGTACTGGTTATCGATAACTTAAGTCAGCTTCCGGCATTTGTTGATGGTGGAATCATCGGAGAGATTCCCATCGAAGAGATCCGGGAAAAGGCTCCTAATTACACAAAGACAGCGGATGCCAATGATGACGGTTCCCTCTGGAGTACCATGATCTATAACGGAAAGAATTACGGTATCGTAAATCCCATGGACGCGGTTCCTATGGCTATGTTCTGGAGAAAAGACTGGCTGGACAAGCTGGGCCTTGAAGTTCCGGAGACATTGGAGGATTACGAAAAAGTATTGACCGCATTTGTGGAGCAGGATCCTGACGGAAATGGAAAGAAGGACACGGCTGGTATGGCAGAAAGGGCATTCGGCGCAGTATTCGGCGCGTATGGAATGCGCTGTGTGACCGGAGGCGGAACCGGATTTAAAGTAGAGGAAATGCAGCTGGGCGAAGATAATGTACCGTTTTTCCCATATATACGCCCGGAAGCGAAAGAAGCGCTTACCACGCTTCATGACTGGTATACCAAGGGCCTGATCGACAAGGAATTCATTACAGGCGAGAACCATGGCGGATACGCATGGCTGTCTCATTCTTTTATGAATGGAAAGATCGGTCTGACCTCTGCCCAGCCGTATCACTACTTAAATGCCAGTACAGATACGACGGATGAGAACAACTGGGGCGTCTGCATGAAGGAGTTAAAGGGCTTAAATCCCGACGCGGATATCGTGATTGGGCCGGCTCCTGTCGGGCCGGATGGAAAGTCCGGAACAGAAGGCTGGAATTTAACAGGCCGTCTTACCTGTTTAACCACAAAGGGAGTCAGTGATCCCCGCAAGGTAGATGCATTCCTGGCTATGTTAGATGCATATTATTCCGATATGGATTATGCAAAGATGGTAAACTACGGGCTGGAAGGCAAGCATTTCAAGACCACACCGCAGGGGCCTGTCAGAATCATGGAGGGCACAGAGCTGCGTAAAGAAGGCGTGCTTCAGGTAGATTTCGGCAGTACTGTAAACTTCGCACAGGAAGTAACACCACAGAAGACGAAATTCGGACATGAAGTGACCGGTAACGGCTATTACCGTTTTAATGCGCCTCCGGTTGAGGAATTCTCTGAGGTTATCGCGACGCTGGATACCCTTACGGAGCAGGCATATTTCGATATGATCACAGGTACAAAGCCGATCGACTATTTCGATACATTTGTGGAAGAGTTTAAGAAAGCAGGCGGCGAAGCGGCAGAAAAGGCCGTACAGAAGGCATATGCCGAGAAGCTTGCCGCGGCAAAATAATTAATTGAAGCAGACATGGGGGCGCTCAGATAAATTTTTCATTTGCGCTCCCTTCTTTTTTCATGGAGGTACTTAAATGACATCAGAAGCACGAAAGGGCAAGACGGAGAAAAAAGGCTTTCTCTACAATATGACCCACTATAAAGAGTATTATATTATGCTGATTCCAGGAATCCTGTTTTTTCTGGTATTCTGCTATGGCCCCATGTATGGACTGGTCATCGCATTTCAGAACTATTATCCCTTAAAAGGTATCAGCGGCAGCCCGTTTGTGGGACTAAAGCATTTTAGAGCGCTGTTCACCGATCCATTTTTTCTTTCCGTACTGAAGAATACGCTGGTCATCAGCTTGTATAAGCTTTTAATCTGTTTCCCGGCCCCGATCGTGCTCTGCCTGATATTAAATGAGATTAAGGCTCCGCGGTTCAAAAAGTTCGCTCAATCGGTCTCTTATCTCCCTCATTTCGTTTCATGGGTCGTGGTATCGGGCATTATCATTGAGTTTTTATCTCCGTCTAGAGGACCCATTAATATACTGCTTCAGAACCTGGGCATTGATCCCATCTTCTTTGTAGCTGAGCCAAGGTGTTTCCGCGGCGTTTTGGTTATGTCTGATTTGTGGAAATCCATAGGCTGGGGCTCCATTGTCTATTTAGCCGCCGTTACAGCGGTAGATCCCACGCTCTATGAAGCGGCGGAAATGGACGGAGCGGGCAGAATTAAAAAGATTATCCATGTGACATTGCCGGCGCTGGCGCCTATTATCACCGTTATGCTCATCATGGAATCCGGTAAGATACTAAATGACAGCTTTGAACAGGTATACAACTTCCTGACACCCAGTACCTATTCCGTTGGCGACGTAATTTCTACCTTTGTATACCGGATGGGTATTCAGAAGATGCAGTACAGCTTTACCACTGCGGTAGATCTGTTTAAAAATACCATTTCATTTATTCTTGTCATACTGACCAATTATGTGGCCGGAAAAACAAATGATTATGCGTTGTGGTAAAGGGGGAGAACGATGAAAAAAGATAATAACAGCGGCGAAGACAGAGGCATAAACGTCAGAAAACACAAAAGGAGTATGGAAGACTGGGCAGTAGACTGTTTTGCCTACGGCATGGCGGCATTTTTAATGATATCCATCATCCTTCCCTTCATGCAGGTGGTGACAATCTCCATGAGTCCTGCTTCCGTCGTAAACGCGACGGGCTTCCATTTGTTTCCGACGAAATTTGACTTCTCGGGCTACCGCAAGATTGCAACTGACAGCAATTTCTGGCACAGCTATTTTATCACGATTATGAGAACTGTCATAGGAACCGGCTGTGGTGTACTGATCACGGTTATGACGGCCTATCCGCTGTCGAAACTAAACCTTCCCTACCGGAGGGGCCTCATGCTTTTTGTGGTGTTTACCATGTACTTTTCAGGCGGAATGATTCCTAAATATCTATTGATTAAGAATCTCCATCTGACCAACAATTTTCTGGTTTATATTCTTCCCTGTATGATGACAGGCTTTGCCCTCATCATCACCAGAAACTTTTTTATGAGTATACCGGGAGAACTGGAGGAATCGGCAAAGATAGACGGAGCCACGCCCTTTATGGTCCTGTTTCGCATTTATCTGCCTTTATCCAAGCCGGTTATGGCTACAATTTCGTTATGGTATTGTGTTCAGCACTGGAATTCCTGGATGGACAACATGCTCTATGTGACGAAAACCGGTCTTTATGTCCTTCAGTATGTCCTTCAGACGATCCTGACCAATGGACAGACGGCCGACATGGAGGCAATGGTAGATGTGGTGGTGCATACGGAGACCATGAAGATGGCGGCATTGGTGTTGTCTCTGCTTCCCATCGTGTGCACCTATCCATTCCTGCAGAAGTATTTTGTAAAAGGAATGATGGTGGGGTCCGTCAAAGGTTAACAAAGATAGTGGAGGACTTACCATGGGGGCTAAAAGATATTCAATTTTTTACATACTTTTGTGCATTAATCTTTGCAGTATCACAATTCTCTCTGCGTTCAATTACTTTGTTTTTCATGATATGAACAGCAAAGTATATCTGGAAAGCTTTATCGATTACAATAAGCGTGTTACCAATCTGGCCTTCCGCAATATAGACAAGCAGATTATGGAATCCCTGGTGGACATTCCCCAGCTATATTTTTCGGATTTAAAGTTAAATGAGCCTGTACTGCTTCCCCAGAAACGCTCGATCATCGATTCGCCCAAGGCGATTACCGATTTGGTAGGAAAGCTGGAGGAGATCAGAAAGGTGTATCCGTATGTGGTGAGTATGGATATCTATTATGAAGGAACCGGAACCATCGTGACCGGATTTAATAAAATACATTTTCCGTTGGATGAAAAAGAGGTAAACCAGTATCTTCCGTGGTATTTTGAATTTGAGAAGATGGGCGCGGACCAATACTTTTTTGAACTGTCTGACGGAGTATATCCCTCCAGAGAACCGGTACTCACCTATGTGAAAAAAATATCAGGTCTGAAAGGCAGGGGGCAGACCATCGTGGCCGCTTTTCACATCTCTCCAGGCAGTTTTCAGGAATATATTGACGAAAGCAAGGGATGCTTTGTACTGGCAGCTGAGGATGGAAGAATTCTTTATCAGTCAGGTTCTGACAAAGGGAGAAGTCAGGAAGTTCTGGATAATCTAAAGGGAACCAGTACCTGGGAGGAGCCGGGGAGCGGCGCCAGGTCCGTGAAGATGAAGGTATCCGGTGAACCGGTGACTGTCTTTTCCAACGCCTTTACTTTAACTGGGCTGAGTTATATTTATTATATACCGGATTATGCCTTTCTGGCGGATTATAATGTGAAGAGCCGGATTTTTCTAATGAATTTCGGTATTTCTATACTGTTTAATATTCTGGTGTTGGCAGGAATCTCTTATCTCAATTATTCTGTGTACCATAAGCGCGTCCTGGTAGTATCCAAACGGGCCGGAATTTCCATAGGAGAGGACAGACGAAGCTTCGACAGCTCCCTCACGGTGCTGACGGATACCATATCGGGGCTTAATGAGACCGTGAAGTCATCGGAGGAGGTGCTTCAGCAGAATTCTCTGCGTTCCCTGATCTTAAACCGTAAATCGGATCAGGCTTATGGAACGCTCTTTTCAGGCTGTCCATTCAGCAGAGTCTGCTGCTTTATTGTCTATCTAAAGGAAAGGGACTGGGAGAGTCTTCCTTTAACGGGAGTGCAGAGTGGGTACGACAGCCGCAGCGGCTGCGGAAGCTTGTTTCTGACGACCATGGATAAAAAAGAAGTGGTGGCGGTCATAGTATATGACGGAGATGAGGAGGAGAAGGAGGAGCAGATCCGTGCCGCGCTTTCAGAGAATTTTCGGCAGTTTGTAGAAATGAAGGGCTTTGTTTCAGGCGTTCCCTATGAATTGAATCAGGAAAATTTGAGAAAGAGCTATTTAAGCGCCAAAGAGGCCGCACGTTACCGCTTTATCTATTACGATGAGCCATTCTTATCCTGGGAGAAGTTAAAGATACCGGGAAGAAAAAGCAATGGCAGCCATTTAAAGATGTTTGCAGCTATTGAAAAGGATATTAACAACGAGAATATTCTGGATTTTAAATACCACATGGAAGCCCTGAAGGTATCCTTTCAGACCGGTAACTATGGAATCGACTACTGCCAGTCAACTCTGCGGGATTTGGTGACGCTGCTGTATCAGACCATACAGAGGCATCAGCTGGATATGTGGGTGGTCTATGGATACGATATCAGGGAATACTATAAGCAGTTGGCAGATATCGAAGCCTTCTGCGACTGGATGAACCGTCTGTGTGAAGTGCTCTTAACCAATATACGGCAGAAGAAAAAGCCGGAGAGTGAGGATTTAAAGGCCAGGCTGGAACAGATGATAGAGGAGCAGCTGGAAAAGGATATCTCTCTGGACTACCTCTCCGACTGTTTTTCACTGAGGCCAGATGTGCTGAGCCGTACCTTTAGGCAGCTGATGGGGAAAGGCTATACAGAATACATAAAAGAAAAAAAGTTAAACCGGGCGCTGGAACTGATCAGCCAGGATTACAGTATGAAGGACATCGCTTACAGGCTTGGTTACAGCTCACCGCAGTATTTTATTAAAATATTTAAAGAAACCTATGGAATCACACCTTATCAATACAAGAAGAGGCAGGATAAAAAGAAAGAGGGAGAATCAATCCTATGAGCATAGAGGGGGAGAAGAGAAATAATCTGATTATGATTGCTGCTGACCAGCTGCGCAGCGATGTGCTGGGGATGGGGGTGACGCCTAATCTGGAGCAGCTTATGGGAGAGAGCGTAATCTTTGAACGGGCCTATTGCGCCTGCCCTCTGTGCGTCCCGGCCAGAGGCGCCCTTTTTACAGGCACTTATCCGGGCAGAAATGGGAGCCTGATTAATGGCTGGTTTGGACCGGAAAAGGAATACTCCCGGGTGGGGGCGGCATTTGATAATCTCTACGATATGATGGAACGCCTGGATATGGAGTGCATCCACAGCGGTAAACAGCACTATTTCACAGAGGGAGAGCCGCTGGAGTGCCGGGCGGCGTCTAAGACGAAGTGGCTGACCACAGAAAAGACGTATAAGGAGTTTTTGAGAGAAGAGGGGAAACGTCAGCCGGGAGGGAAACGGTTCCGCACACCGGTACCGGAAATGCATGCCGGGAAATATACACGCGTAAGCAATTATTCGAATGCGTCTACAGGGATCTATGAAGAGGGGAACGCTTACTATTTTGACGGTTATTTTACGGACAGGGCAGTGGAAGCTCTGCGGGAAGTGAAGGGGGACCGGCCTCTGTTTCTCAGCATGATGCACTTAGCGCCTCATCCGCCTTTCGATATCCCGGAGCCATGGTATTCCAAAGTCAGCCAGTCGGATTTTGAACTGCCGGAGAACACGGGAGTCTGGTATCCCCACCAGTCTCCCTTGCAGAAATACAATTTGACGGGAGTGATTGGAAACCAGTATTCTGTGGAAGAGTGGAAGGAAAGCTTCCGTGTCTACCTGGGGCTGGTGGCTTTATTAGATGACTGTGTGGGCCGCATCATCGGAGTGCTTAAAGAGAAAGGGCTTTACGATTCCTCTATGATTATTTTCACCTCGGATCACGGAGAGATGATGGGAGCACACTGTCTGTTTCAGAAGATGTGCATGTATGAGGAATCCGCAAGGGTACCGTTTCTTGTGAAACTGCCGGAGAGCAGGAATGGAGGGAGGCATATTGAGCAGTCGGTGAGTCACATTGACGTGCTGCCGACTATCTGTGACTATAATTCCATCTCTCCCAGGCATCTAATGGACGGCTGTTCTCTGCGCCAGCTGCTGGAGGACGGGACTGATACAGGAGACAGGGCTGTATATATCCAATATGACGGGAACGCCTCCCTGGGGAATTACAGTCGCTGTGTGATTGACGGAAACTATAAGCTGATTGTGGACTTTTTTAAGGATGAGATATTCCTGGAGGTGTATGATCTGGATCGGGACAGGCTGGAAACGGATAATCTGGTGTTTTATGAGAAATATGATGAGGTGGCAGAGAGGCTCATAGGTATTTTGGCAGAGCATATGAGAGAAATCAACGACAGCCTGGTGCTTCCGGCTATGGATTTAAAGGAATTTCGAGAGAGATACCAGTAGGAAAGAACGTCAGTTACAACTGTAGTAAGGAAAGAAGCCGTGCTATACATATTTGCAAATCCCCCCGCATAAGATTGTAAAAACGTCCTAAGCAGGGGGATTTTCTTGAAGGAATATATTGAAGAGCGTGCAGTTGCCATAGCCAACTACATCATAGACTATCATGCTACGGTAAGGCAGACGGCGAAGAAATTTGGTATCTCCAAATCTACGGTACATAAGGATGTAACAGACCGTTTAGAGCACATCAATCCTTCCCTGGCAGCCCGGGCTAGAGTGATTCTCGACATCAACAAATCCGAGCGTCACATCCGGGGAGGCCTGGCTACGAAAGAGAAATACCAGCACAGGCTGGCCATGTGCAGCAAAGATTCAGACCGGTAAGTTATGATGACTGCATGGAATACATGCGGGAGGGGACCGCTGTCCGGACCGTCAAAGGAGTACGGTCCCGGACAGCGGTCTCTTTTTTTAGCCCGAAGCTGGTGAGAAGTGCGGTGTCCGCCAGTTCCATCTGTCCGGGTGAGAGCTGTCCTATGTACTCTTTTAAGCGGCAGCGGTCGATGGTTCTTACCTGTTCGAGAAGGATGGTGGAATCGCATTTTAAACCGCTTTCCTCTCTGGTGACCGGTACGTGGGTGGGAAGCTTAGCCTTGGTTGTCCTGCTGGTAATGGCCGCGACGATCACGGTGGGGCTGTGACGGTTTCCCGTGTTATTCTGTACGATCAGTACGGGGCGCAGTCCGCCCTGCTCGGAACCGATCACCGGTGATAAGTCGGCATAGTATAAGTCACCGCGCAGCACAAGTTTTTCTTTATATTTATCTGATAAATGATTCATCATGGTCTCCTCCTGTTAATACATCTATGTCAATCATTTGCGGAAACGGTCCTGGCCCTTGGCGGTTGTCCGTCTCCTGTCGTTCTGTTTATGAGTATTTCCACTGGTCCGGAAGATAAACAGGTTTTCCGATGAAAATTTTAGAAAAAACGGAAGGGATTACCTTTTGCATACGGATTTTGGAAAATCCGCATATTCCCCGGCATGGACGAATAAGATAGTAATAATCAACATAAACGGGGAGAGTGCTATGAAGAGTTTATTGAACAGAAAATGGATGCTGTTCATGTGCCTTTGCATGTGGGTTCTGGTTGTACGGACACTGAGCGGGTGCAGCATGAGCAAGGATGACGGAAACAAAGTACGGGACCTGGAATTTTCCGTGACAGCGGAAGCAGATATTCCACAGGAGCTAAAGCAGATTATTGCCGAAAAGCAGAAGACGCCGTTCAAGCTGACCTACAGCGACGACCAGAACTTATACATAGTGGTTGGATACGGAAAACAGGACACCGGCGGCTACAGCATCACTGTAAATGAGCTGTATCTGACGGAGAACTCCATCGTACTGGATACGGATCTGCTGGGACCGGAAAAAGGTGAAAGCGGGGGGACGGAACCCTCATTCCCCTTCATTGTCATCAAGACGGAGCTTTCCGAGCTGCCGGTGGTGTTCCAGTAGCCAGGCGGGAGGAAATGCGGCATGTCTGAGAAGAGGAGGCGCCAAACAGTCAAATGACTGTTTGACGCCTTTTTACTATTTTAAAAGATATAGAATTGCAGAAGGAAAAAACGTTAGACAGGCTGTCCTGGTACATCAGCCTTAGTGAAGGGGAGAATGTTTGCTGTACTTGATGTTGACTGGGAAGAGGAACTTTAAATTTCTGGAAATTGTCCTTTTTTCTTTCCACATCATATGATATACTATGGTATACTGTTTCACTAGGAATTAAATGGAAGGAAAATGGAAAGAAAATGGAAAGAAAAGGGGACGGATCGTATGATATTAAAGGATATATGGCTTGATGTAAAAGCCGTTCAGGAACGTGACCCGGCGGCGAGGAACGCCTTAGAGGTGCTTCTTCTTTATCAGGGCGTCCACGCGCTGATCTGGCACCGGTTTGCACACTGGTTTTATAAGCATAAGATGTTTTTTGCCGCCAGGCTGATTTCACAGATCGCCCGGTTTTTCACACTGATAGAGATTCATCCCGGGGCGCAGCTGGGCCACGGGATCTTAATTGACCATGGCTGCGGCGTGGTGATCGGCGAGACAACGGTAGTCGGAGATAATTGTACGATATACCAGGGCGTTACGTTAGGAGGCGTCGGCTTAAACAAGGGGAAACGCCACCCGACCCTGGGAAGCAACGTGACCGTAGGGGCAGGAGCCAAGATATTAGGGTCCTTCGAGGTGGGGGATAACTGTACCATCGCGGCAAACGCCGTATTGTTAAAGCCGCTTCAGGATAACGTGACGGCAGTGGGCGTCCCGGCCCGGGCTGTCAAGATCGACGGCGTGCCGATTCCCAAAAAGGAAAAGAATCTTGTGACCATGGATCACTACTGCAAGATGGAAGAGCGGATCCGGCAGATGGAGGAGACAATCGCGTCCCTTCAGGAAGAACTGGCGAGTGTCAGGAAAAAAGAGAACGTAGAATAGAGAAAAGAAGAAAAGCAGAAATGCAGAAAAGCAGAAAAGCAGACAGGAGCAGGCCGATCAGATGAAGGAACCAAAGACACGCTGCCAGCAGATCGAACGCAGCATTATCAAGAATTACCGCAAGGAAATATGGCGCCCCTTTGTGGATGCGCTGAATGAATATAAGATGATCGAGGAGGGAGACAACATTGCTGTCTGTATTTCCGGCGGCAAGGACTCCATGCTGCTGGCAAAGTGTATGCAGGAGATTCTCCGCCATGGTAAGATGAAATTCGGGCTTCATTTTCTGGTGATGGATCCGGGATACCATCCGGCGAACCGGAAGCTGATCGAGGAAAATGCAGCCCTGATGGAGATTTCTATCGAGATATTCGATTCCGACATCTTCGACGTGGTGGTAGATGTGGATGAATCTCCCTGCTACCTCTGCGCGCGTATGCGGCGCGGATTCCTCTACGCCCATGCGAAGGAGCTGGGATGCAATAAGATAGCGCTGGGGCATCATTTTGACGATGTGATCGAGACGGTGCTTATGAGCATGCTGTACGGCGGGCAGGTCAATACCATGATGCCGAAGCTTCACAGCACGAATTTTGAAGGGATGGAGCTTCTGAGACCGCTGTACTTTGTGAAGGAGCGGGCAATTATCGACTGGAAGGAAGAGAACGGCCTGCATTTTCTGCAGTGTGCCTGCCGGTTCACGGAAGCCATCGCAAAGGAACGGGCCATGCGAGCCGAAAGTGCCGCGTCAGACGGGATGGCCGGCGGCGATATCGTTCACTCCTCGAAGCGTCAGGAGATGAAGGAACTGATTGAGGAATTCCGAAAGATCAATCCCAACATTGAAAACAACATTTTCAAGAGCGTAACCAACGTCAACCTGGACGCCTGCATCGGATACGTGAAGAATGGGGAGCGCCATCATTTTCTGGATGAATATTAACGTAATATTGGAACATGCACCTGCATAAACTTTCTTAAAGGAATATAGAAGGTAAGGCAGGTGCTTTTTTATGTTGGAGCTGGTGAAGAAAAACATACATATGAACCGTTGGAAAGGAAACGCCACGTCACAGATAACCCTCGACGATGATTTTATCGTTCCGGATACTATGGACGATGTGGATCAGGTCATTCTCGATTCCGGTGAAATCGTCATCGAATCCGTGAAAAACCAGGGAGAACGGGTCCTGGTGCGCGGGAAAATGGATTTTAATGTCTTATACAGGAAGTCAGAGGGAGGTCTGCAGGCTCTGGGCGGTTCCATTTCCTTTGAGGAACCCATCAATGTGCCGGGGCTGGAAGAGAAGGACTATGTCCAGCTGGGATGGGATCTGGAAGATTTGAATGCCGGCATGATCAATTCCAGAAAGCTAAGCATCAAGGCTATTGTCACGCTGGAAGTAAAGGTGGAGACTCTCTATGACGTGGAGGCTGCCGTAGAATTGGACACCGGTATGTCTGGCGCAGGAGCGCCGGCCATGATGGGAGGCGCCAGCGATTTAAATGGAACGCCTCAGGTAGAGGTTCTGCGCCGCAATGTGGATGTGGCTGCGATCGCGGTGCGCCGCAAGGATACATACCGGATCAAGGAGAATTTACAGCTGTCCGGAAATAAACCGAACATCGATCACATTCTGTGGAGCGAGATGAAGCTCCGCGGCATTACCACCAGGCCGTTAGACGGCAAAATGGTGCTGGATGGGGAGCTGATGGTCTTCGTCATTTATCAGGGAGAAGGGGAAGACGCGCCGGTTCAGTGGCTGGAAGAGAGTATTCCATTTACCGGAGAGCTGGATCTATCCGAGGCTTCCGAGGAGATGGTGCCCTCTGTGTCGGTTCATCTGATTCACCGGGAAATTGAAGCGAAGCCCGATTATGACGGGGAAATGCGGGAGCTCGACGTGGATGCCGTCCTGGAGCTGGATATGAAGCTCTATCGGGAAGAGAGCATGGAACTGTTAAGCGATCTCTACTCCACGAACCGGGAGCTGACTCTTGAGACGGGAGACGCATGCTTCGACAAGGTGCTCACCAAGAATATGAGCAAATGTAAGATTGCTGAGAAATTAAACATGGATCACGCGGACCGTATCCTTCAGATCTGCCACAGCGAGGGCGTGGTGAAGATTGACGAGACGGAGGTCAAGGAGGATGGACTTCACGTGGAGGGCGTGCTGGAGGTAAGTCTGCTCTATCTGACCGCGGACGACAGCCAGCCGATTCAGTCCTCTGTGGAGGTGATTCCGTTCATTATCTAATCGAGGCGCCAGGGATCAACGAGAAGACCATCTGCCAGCTGGTTCCGGGACTGGAGCAGATGAGCGCCGTGATGATGGGCGGCGGCACGGTGGAGGTGAAGGCCACGATCGCGCTGGATTTGCTGGCCCTTCAGCCGGTATGCGAGCAGGTGATCAAAAATGTATCGGAAGCCCCGATGGACTTAAAAAAACTGCAGCAGATGCCGGGAATTGTGGGCTATATCGTCCAGCCCGGAGATTCTCTGTGGAAAATTGCAAAAAAATTCCATACAACGGTGGAAACGATCATGACGACCAATGGGCTGACCGACAGTCTGATCAAGCCGGGAGACCGTCTGCTGCTGGTGAAGGAAATGTCATAGACCGATGGAACATTTATGAGCGTGGGGCACAGCTGACGGGCTTGAATTTTCAAACACGCTAAAGCCCTGTGCTGCTGTGAGGAAGATCAAAAAGGAGATGGTGCGGCGTATGCGGCAGAATCTCCTTTTTGCTGGTATGAGGCGCTGCTAGTCCTTTTTGGCGGACTTTGCAGCGCCTTTTTTCCTGCGCGGATTTTTCTCGCAGAAAGGCGGGAACTTCTTCTCTTTCTCGTGATGCTCTCTGCAGGCGCCGCAGTCGCCGTGGCGGGGGCATTTTACCCATTTACAGGGACAGGAGGCGCCTGTTTTATCATTTTTATTGTCCATGGCAGAAAACGGCCGCTTTGTCGAAAGCATGCCAAAACGAAGCTTCGTAACTGGCTACAGGATTAATATGCGCAGGCTGGGCGGAGACATTCACAGTGTAAACAGATAATTTGCTGCAGTTCACAGCCCTGTCGTCCACTGCAACGATAATTCCAGTGTATTTGGAAATTTTGTGTTCACACATCCGCCCCTTCTGTTATATAATATATTATAGCTATGCAGTACCCCAGACGGCGCCATAACGCATCCAGCTGGTGCTTGAAATAGATGACAGGGGAACATTCCTGGACGGTAGTGACGTGATTGCAAGACGTGATTACCGTTTACATAACATGGATCAGGGCGGCAGATGCAGGACGTCGTCCGAGCTGTTAGATGCGGCAAAGGTGTGAGTGATCGGGAATGTGAAATTTCAGAAACAGGAGCAACGGAAGATGAATTATACATATTTGTTGAAATGTGCAGACGATACGCTGTACTGCGGCTGGACAAACCAGCTGGACAAGCGCTTAAAGGCGCACAACGACGGGAAGGGCGCCAAGTACACCAAGGCGCGCAGGCCGGTGTCTCTGGCGTATTATGAGATTTTTGAGACGAAAGAGGAGGCCATGAGGCGTGAGGCCGCCATCAAGAAGCTATCCAGGAAGGACAAGCTGAAACTGGTGGCTGGCAGTCCGCTGTAATACTGGTACTGCGCTGTGTGATGAATGGTAAACCGGCGGAGGTATCAGGACAAATAAAAACCGCAGTTCTCTTCGGATTATTGGAAAAGAACTGCGGTTTTTTGTAATAGGAAAGTGCCCTTATTACATATAATGCCTTTCGGGCAGGATGCGCACTTCGCGCCAGAGAAATATGGTTGCTGAAGCAGCCGCGCTCCGGCGCGAGAGTCCAGCGGGCCGGACTCTTTGTTTTCTTATGCTACAAACTGATACATCATAATGTAGTGGCAGAGACTGCCGCCCATAACGAATAAGTGGAAAATCTCATGAGAGCCGAAATATTTATGCCTCGAGTTGAAGATCGACAGCTTCAGTGCATAGATGATACCGCCCACTGTGTAGATGATACCGCCGGCCAGAAGCCAGCCAAATGCAGCCCGCGGAAGGGCATTGATGATCTTTGTAAATGCCAGGACGCATACCCAGCCCATGGCGATGTAGAGTACAGAGGAGAACCATTTGGGACAATAGATCCAGCAGGCCTTGATGACAATACCGGCTATCGCGATTCCCCATACCAGTGCCAGAAGTCCCCAGCCGGTCCGGTCACCCAGGACGATTAAGCAGACCGGAGTATACGTTCCGGCAATCAGTATAAAAATCATCATGTGGTCAATTTTCTTTAGAATCCTGTTGACGTTTGGAGAAATATCCAGTGTGTGATAGATGGTGCTTGCCGCGTAAAGCAGGATCATACTGATGATAAATATGGACAGGGCAGCGAGGTGGAGCCTGTCGTCGGCCGACGCTTTTAAGAGAAGCGGTGCGGCGGCAAACAGTGCCATGAGCATGCCGATAAAATGTGTGATTGCGCTTCCGGGGTCCTTGATTTTAAATTTCATAATGTCTCCTCCTTGCCAATTAATGAAAAATATATGACATAGTTTTAAAAACTACATGTTCTCTTTTTATATACTATACAACTTGTGAGAGAAAAATGCAATGGATTTGCAAAAATTTTTAAGAAAATAATGTACAAGAAAAAATAAGATTATACTGAAATAATTTAAAAAACAGTGTAATATACTTATATACTTTATGCAGGGAGGAAATTACAATATGAATCAGACTATACAGGAATTATATGAGCGAAAATCCGTTCGCGCCTATGAGGAACGGCCCATCGAACCGGAGAAGAAGGAGATGGTAATTCAGGCGGCGATCCAGGCTCCAAGCGCAGGCAATATGACACTTTACTCTATTATCGATGTGACGGACCAGAAGCTCAAGGACACGCTGGCGGTTACCTGTGACAACCAGCCGTTTATTGCCAAAGCACCGATGGTGCTGGTATTCTGTGCCGATTACCGGAAATGGTACGACCTGTTTTTGCAGCATGAGGAGGAAGTCAGAAAGCCGGGCATGGGAGACTTTATGCTGGCCTCCTGCGACGCGCTGATCGCTGCCCAGAACGCGGTGGTGGCGGCTTCTGCCCTGGGAATTGGATCCTGTTATATTGGAGATATTTTGGAGCGGTACGAGACGCACAGGGAGCTGCTTCATCTGCCAAAGTATGTGGTGCCTACCGCCATGGTAGTGTTCGGCTACCCGACAAAGCAGCAGCAGGAACGCGAAAAGCCGGTTCGTCTGCCGGAAGCGGCGGTGGTATCTGAGAATACATACCGTCAGATGGAAGCAGAGGAGTATGCATCGGTTTTGTCTGACCGCCAGGGAAAGACAGAAGAAGAATTTGACCGCTGGCTGCGTGCATTCTGCAAGCGGAAATGGAATTCGGATTTCAGCGCGGAGATGAGCCGGTCCGTGGGAGTGATGATGAAGGAGTGGGCTGAGTAGAGACGTGTAAGAAATGGTAACCGGGCAGAAGCAGGAAGCGAGCGAAAGCGAGGACTGGGCAGAAGCAGAGAACATAAAAAACAGGAGTAATAAGGATGCTGAATATACTGTATGAGGATGACCAGATCATTGTTGTGGAAAAGCCGGTGGGAATTGAGTCGCAGTCCAACCGGACCTTTGAGCCGGACATGGTCAGTGAAGTGAAGAAACATATCAACAATTTGTCCCCAAAAAAGGGGGAACCATATGTGGGAGTTATCCACAGGCTGGATAAGCCGGTTGGTGGAATACTTGTTTTTGGAAAAACAAAAGAAGCTGCGGGGGCTTTAAGTAAGCAGGTTTCCGGGCATCAGATGGAGAAAAAGTATCTGGCTGTTATTTGTGGAAAACCTGTGGATAACTTTGGGACATACGTGGATTATTTGTGGAAAGACGGGAAAAATAATATTTCTAAAATTGTGGATAAGGGGATAACCGATGCGAAGAGGGCGGAATTAAGCTATCGGGTCCTGGAGGAGCTGGAGGGAGAGGAGGGCCCGCTCTGCCTCGTGGAAATCGATTTGAAGACAGGACGCCACCATCAGATCCGCGTTCAGTTTTCCGGACATGGATCTCCGCTTTTGGGCGATTTGAAATACAATCCGGCCGGACCGAAGGTGGCCGGCCAGAGAAACGTAGCTCTCTGCGCCTGGAAGCTTGCCTTTACTCATCCGGGGAATAAAAAGAAGATGGAGTTTACGGTAAAGCCGCAGGGGACGATATTTAATAAATTTAAAATAATCACAAAAAAGTAAAGTAAAACGCATACATAACTATACCTCATTCTGGTAAAAATAGAAAAGACCGAGGAGGTGTTTATTCTATATGAAACAGAATGAAGGGAAAAAGGAAAGAAAATCACTGGTTTTCCGTTTCCTCAATACCGTAGAGCAAGTGGGCAACCGGCTGCCTCATCCGATTACTATGTTCGCAGCGCTTGCCCTTTTTATCGTCTTATTATCGGGAATCCTGGCTGCGGCCGGGATTTCGGCGGAAGGCGAAGTGATAGACAGTACGACAATGGAAGTGACGACGCAGACCGTGTCGGTGGTCAGCCTGATGGACCGCGACGGTCTCGTATATATGCTGACTCATATGGTAACCAATTTTACGGAGTTTGCTCCGCTGGGCGTGGTTCTGGTGACTATGCTGGGCGTGGGCTGCGCAGAGGGCAGCGGATACTTGTCGGCGCTGCTGAAGAAGACGGTGTCGGTTACGCCCGCGAAGCTGGTAACGCCCATGTTAGTATTTCTCGGTGTCATGTCTAATGTGGCTTCGGACGTAGGGTATGTGGTGCTGATTCCGTTGGGAGCAATGGTGTTTCTGGCATGCGGCCGCCATCCGATCGCCGGAATTGCCGCGGCGTTTGCCGGTGTGTCCGGCGGCTTCTCCGCCAATTTGCTGATCGGAACGCTGGATCCCATGCTGGCCGGTATCAGCTCCGAGGCGGCGCAGCTGGTCTCCCCCGGCTACGTTGTGGAGCCGTCCGCAAACTGGTATTTTATGATCGTGTCCACCTTTTTGATCGTGGCGCTGGGCAGCTGGGTGACGGACCGGATCGTGGAACCGCGTCTGGCTGGAAGCGTAAAACAGACTTACGGGGAAGAAAGCGAAGGCGGCGCGGCCGTGTCTCTGACCGGGCGGGAGAGAAAGGCGCTCCGCCTCGCCAATATAAGCTTTCTTGTACTGGCCGCGGCGATCGCCCTGCTGGCATGGCCGCAGGATTCCTTTTTCAGGAACCCGGAGACGAAAAGTCTGATTTCCTCTTCTCCGTTTATGACGGGCCTGATCGTGCTGATCGCCCTGCTGTTCTTCGTGCCTTCCGTGGTTTACGGCCGTGTTTCCGGCGCGTACAAAGGCGAGAAGGATGTCTGCGCCCAGCTGGGAAGCAATATGGAGGCCATGGGCGGTTATATTGCCCTGTCATTTGCGGCGGCTCAGTTTATCAGCTACTTTAATTATACGAAGCTGGGGACGATCCTGGCGCTGAAGGGGGCAGACGTTCTGGGCCATATCGGGGCGGGAGGGCCGGTTCTGATGGTACTTTTTATTCTGCTGGCAGCGGTCATCAATCTGTTCATGGGCTCCGCCTCCGCCAAATGGACGATTCTGGCGCCGGTTTTCGTACCCATGTTTATGCTGCTGGGCTACTCGCCGGAACTGGTCCAGGTGGCGTACCGCATCGGGGATTCTGCTACCAACCTGATTACGCCGCTGATGGCCTACTTTGCCATGGTGGTGGTCTTTGCTAAGAAGTATGATGACAATTCCGGGATCGGGACGCTGGTATCCACCATGCTTCCATACTGCATCTGTTTCCTGATCGGCTGGTCGCTGCTGCTCATCCTGTGGATGGGGGCCGGACTGCCTCTGGGACCGGGAGCGGGTCTGATGATTTCATAGGAAAATAAGAGAGAGCCGGACCTCGGCGCGCTGAAAGAAAAGCGCCGGGGTCCGGTTTCTTTTTCAAAGGCCGCCGCCCCTTTGTGCATCTGCACAATCGCTGAATGAGAATTCAAATAAATGCATAAAGAATGCCCCGGCAAATTGACAAAGAAAATGGTTTGTTTTAAAATGACAACGTAGGACAAAATGAAACAGAACATAGGACAAAATTAAACGGAGAGAGGGTGGTTGAGATTCAAAAAGCAAATATGATGCAGATAGCCGAGCACTGCGGCGTGTCTTTGAAGACGGTATCCAGGGTATTAAATCATCCCGAGCAGGTGAGTCCGAAGACGAGGGACGCGGTGCGGAAATCGATGGAGCAGTGCGGCTTCCAGGTAAACCTTCTGGCCAAAGGTTTAAAACAGAACAGAACCAATATTATCATTGTTTTTCTGGACAAGCACAACGGCGATTATATGAACTTATGGAGAAGCGAGATGCTTAAGTATCTGTTCCGCTATTCCAGCGGTATCGGTTTGAAGATCATTGTGTCTCCATCCGACAGCCACGGTTTTCTGGAAGATGAGACGGATGGATTTTACCTGCTTTCCAGTGGTATCGCTGATGGCGCCATACTGCTGGAACATATGGCAAAAGATCAGAGAATCGAGTATTTGAAACGGACCGGAACTCCGTACGTAGTCCTCGGACAGCCGGAGGAACAAGATATACCGGCGGTCAGCCTTGACAACTTCGATGTGGGGTTAAAGGGAGGCGGATACTTAAAAGAGAAAGGCTTTAAAAAGATTTGTTACCTGACCAATGACGCGAATTTCTATTCTACGAAGCTGCGTGTCGGCGGCTTTTTAAAGGCAGTCCCGGAAGGCCGCGTCGTTTATGGCGTAAAAGACGCAAAGACCGCGTATGAAAGAACCAGGGAGCTGCTGCAGGAAGGGGCAGCAGACAGTATTTTCACAAATGGAGACAACCGTTTCCTGGGAATCTACAGGGCCGCAGCCGAGTGCGGATACAGAATACCCCAGGATTTGGGCGTGTTGTCGGCAGACGATCTGGCCGTCAACGAGGAAGCATATCCGTCCCTGTCATCTCTGGGTCAGGACTTTGAAGGTTTGGCGGAGAACTGCATCACCCTGCTCCAGTCCCTTCTTCAAAAGAAGCAGTGTCATGAGGCACTGATCCGCGAGCAGATTTTCCTGCCATCCACCATTAAGGAACGGGAATCAACCAGAAGTACCGGCGCAGCCGGGACAGAGTAAAGAAAATTAAAAAGTCTATATAATAGAAGAGTTTGGAGGAAGCATCATGAAGAAGCTTGTAGCTACGGCGCCGAGAGTAGCCGAATTAAAGGATTATGAGGACAGACCGATTCAGAGCAACGAAGTGAGAGTGAAGGTAGAGTTTGCCGCACCGAAGCATGGAACGGAGTTAGCCGATTTCAGAGGCACAACACCATTTATCAATGGAAAATTCGATAATGACTGGAAGGTATTTGTGGAGAGAGCCGCGGATGAGCCGCGGGGAATTGAGTTCGGCGATCTTCCCATCGGCAATATGTTTGTCGGAACCATCATTGAGGCAGGCGCTGATGTTACGGAATATGCGGTAGGCGACAGAGTCTGTTCCTACGGACCGATTAAGGAGACAGAGATTGTCAATGCCGTGGACAACTATAAGCTGAGAAAGATGAGCAGGGAAGCTTCCGCGAAAAATGCCGTCTGCTACGATCCGGCACAGTTCGCATTGGGCGGAATTCGTGACGCCAACGTCCGCTCCGGCGACAATGTGGTCGTAATCGGACTGGGCGCCATCGGACAGCTGGCGGTACAGATGGCAAAGAAGTCAGGCGCCTCCATCGTGATAGCGGTGGACCCCATTGAAAAGAGAAGAGAGATCGCAGGAAAGTACGGTGCCGATTACTGCTTCGACCCGACCGCCTGTGACGTGGGATACGAGATCAAACGTATTACCGGAAAGATGGGTGCGGATGCGATTCTGGAGACCAGCGGCAGCGTGCAGGCCCTTCAGTCTGCGTTAAAGGGGCTGGCATACGGCGGAACTATCGCTTATCTGGCATTTGCAAAGCCATTTCCGGCGGGGCTCTGGCTGGGACAGGAAGCTCATTATAATTACGGCAAGATCGTTTTTTCAAGAGCGTGCAGTGAACCGAATCCGGATTATCCAAGGTGGAACAGAAAGAGAATCGAGGATGTGGTCTGGGATATGCTGATGAGCGGATATTTAGACTGCTCCGAGATCATCGATCCGGTCGTGAAATTTGAAGATTCAGCAGAGGGCATCTGCACTTATATGGATAAGGAACAGGAAAAGAGCATAAAGATGGGCGTTACATTTGGAGGTGAAGAATGATGCTGCTTGGTACACAGGACAGGGATTTTTTCCCGCAGGACCTGACAGAAAAATTTAAATTTGTAAAATCAATCGGCTTTGAATGCTTTGAGATCGATGGAAAGGTGCTGATGGAAAAGCCGGACGAGATTAAACGGGCAGTCGAAGCTTCCGGCCTTCCGGTTTCCAGCGCCTGCGGCGGATACCGCGGTTGGATCGGCGATTTTATCGAGGAGAAGAGACTGAACGGCATCGCCGATTTGAAGGTGATCATCCGGAATTTAAAGGAAGTAGGAGGAACCGGCGTGGTGGTTCCTGCGGCCTGGGGCATGTTTACATACCGCCTTCCTCCAATGGTATCTCCGAGAAGCCGGGAAGGGGACAGAAAGGCAATTCTGGATTCTTTGAGCCAGCTTGAGGAGACGGCGAAGGAGTGCGGCATCTACATCTACTTAGAGCCGTTAAACCGGTATCAGGACCATATGTTAAATACGACGGAAGACGCAGTTTCCATCATCGACGAAGGAAAATTTGAGATGGTGAAGATTACGGGCGATTTCTATCATATGTCCATCGAGGAGGATGATATCTCCGAGACGCTGGAAAAATATAAGGATTATATCGGCCATATCCACATCGCGGAGAATCACAGATACCAGCCGGGTACGGGAAGCATTGATTTCAGACGCCATATGGAGACGTTAAAGAGGATTGGATATGACGGAGCGGTTGTGAATGAGGGAAGAATCCGCGGCGAAGATCCGCTGAAGGTCTATGTGGATTCCATTGCTTATATGAAGCAGTTTATGTAAAACAGTTTATGTAAATCATTTCATGCATTACCAGCAATTGCAATACAGGGAGAAGGCCATGAGCAAACTTAAGGTAGCAGTTATCGGGTCCGGGCAAGTAGCCCGGACCTCCCATATCAATCATTATAAGAGCCTCCCGGACGTGGAGGTAAGCGCGGTCTGCGATGTGAATCCGGACGCGGCGAAAATGGCGGCCGATGAGTTTCAGATTCCATCCTGGTACACAGATGCCGGGACCATGCTTGAGGAGGTCCGTCCGGACGCGGTCAGCATCTGTGTGCCGAACAAGTTTCACTGTGATATGACGTGTCTCTGCCTGGAACACGGCTGCCACGTCCTGTGTGAGAAGCCGCCGGCGATCACGGAGGAAGAAGCGGAGAAAATGCGGGATACCGCGAGGCGGTGCGGAAAGATCTTAACGTTTGGGTTTCATTTCCGCCATGCGGAAAAGATCGCCTTTCTGAAGAGAAAGATCGAAGCCGGTGAGATGGGAACTCTGTACGCCGGGGACGTGACCTGGCTTCGGCGAAGAGGGATTCCGGGATGGGGCAATTTCACAAACCCGGAGATGCAGGGAGGCGGTCCTCTGATCGATATCGGCGCTCACATGCTGGATCTGGCCGCCTGGCTGCTGGATTACCCGGAAGTATCCTATGTCTGCGCCTCCTCCTCGGACCTGATCGGAAAACAGGGCGGAACGGGCTTCATGGGAAGCTGGGACGGCGCCAGATTCGGCGTGGAGGACGGCCTGTTCGGATTCATTCGATTTTCCAATGGCGGTTCCTTACATATAAGAACCTCATTTGCGGTCAATATCGCCGATAAGGAAGAGAGAAATGTCCGCCTGTACGGCAGCAAACGGGGATTCAGCGTGTTTCCCTTAGGAATCTACGGCGATGAGGACGGACAGCAGGTGAACGCGGTCTATCCCTTTGATGAGACGAAGGACTGGCATTACGACTGCATCAGAAACTTTGTGGAGAGCTGCATGGGCCGGGCGGATATTCTTGTTACGCCGGATCAGGCCGTTTATGTGCAGAAGCTGATTACCGGTTTATACCGATCCGCTGGAACGGGAAGACCGGTTATATATGGGAATGGAAATCTATGATCTATTACAAAATAGAGGAGAAGGAAAAAGGATTCCGTTTTTATGAGCCGGAACGGAATCCGGATTATAACAGAAAGACAGAAGCCGTTTTCGCACAGTGCAACGGCTTTCTGGGTATCCGGGCGTCTTTCGAGACGAAGCAGCTCGATGAGTCGAGGGGAACCTTTATCGGCGGCCTGTACCATAAGGCCGGTGTTCATGAGGTGACGGAGCTGGTGAACTGCCCCGATGTTACCGAATTCAGAATTCGTATTAATGGGGAGAACCTGCGGCTGGATTCCTGCTGTCTGACGGATTACGACCGCTCTCTGTATACAAGATACGGTGAACTGGAGAGCCGGATCGGATGCGAAATGAAGGCGGCCGGTAGTGTCACGCTTACCTCCAGGAGATTCGCATCTGTGGACAACCGGCGGCTGTTTTGCCATCAGCTGTCGGTCTCCTGTGAGAAAGGCGGTATTCTGGAGCTTTCCACCGGAATCAACGGACAGATTACAAACAGCGGAGTGTCCCATTTCGACCATATGGAGGCCAGAGTATTTGAAAAAAAACGGATGTTCCTGGAATGCGGATGCGACGATGGGCAGATACTATCTGTTATGACGGTATGCAGCACAGGCGAAAGCCGTGAGACGGCGGCCTTTCATCTGGAATGGAGAGGAATCTGTCAGGACTTTAAAAAAGAGCTTCGGCCGGGAGAGGTGTGGACAATCTGTAAGTATACGCTGTTTTATGTGGAAAACGGCGAAGAAGCTGCCGGAAAGACGGCCGGTCAGACCGTGACGGAGATGACGGATGTCCTGGAGGAAGCGGAGGAGGCTGGCTGGGGCGGGCTGAACCGCCGCCACAGAGAGGCATTTGACCGATTCTGGGATATGGCGGCCATTGAGATCACTGGGGCATCGAAGGAAGAGCGGGCCGCCGTGGAATTCGCAGAGTATCATCTGGCGGGTATGGTTCCCTGGGACGGCTGTTCCTGCAGTGCGGCTGCAAAGGGACTGACCGGGGAAGGCTATAAGGGCCATGTCTTCTGGGATACGGAGATCTTCATCATGCCATTTTTTATTTATATGTTTCCGGAGACAGCGAGGAATCTGCTGCTTTACCGGTACCATGGCCTTGCAGGGGCGCGGAAGAAGGCAGAAGAGTACGGATACTCCGGAGCCATGTATCCCTGGGAGGCGGCGTCCTCCGGCGAGGAGGAAACGCCTCTTTACGCGGCAATCGACATCCATACGGGAAAGGCCGCGAAGGTATGGTCGGGAATCAAGGAGCACCATGTGACCGCGGATATCATTCATGGACTGATTTCTTACTATCAGGCGACCGGCGACCGGGAGTTTATGGAGCAGTACGGATGCCGGATGATTCTGGAGACCGCTGTGTTCTGGCACAGCAGAGCTGTCTGGAACGAGGAGAAGGGCCGTCTCGAGATTCGTGATGTGATTGGTCCGGATGAGTACACAGAGCATGTGGACAATAACGCATATACCAACTACATGGCTTATGAAAATGTAAAAGCGGCGGGAGATGTCCTGGCCTCCTGGAAACACCCTCTGGCGGATTCCTACCGGGAGGAAGGATGGAGCGAGCGGTTTGACCATTTTCTTCGCTGCCTCTATCTGCCGGAGCCGAATGATGAGAAGATCATTCCGCAGGATGACACCTTCCTCAGTAAAAAGAAGCTGCCGGACATTGAGAAATACAGGAATGCGGATGTGCGCCAGCTGATCTTAAAGGACTACAGCCGCAGCCAGGTAGTGGACATGCAGGTACTGAAACAGGCGGATGTGGTCATGCTGCTGGAGCTTCTGCCAGGCCGGTTTGACGCAGAAACCGTTAAGAAAAACGTGGAGTTTTACGAGGCACTGAACACTCACGATTCCTCCTTAAGCCTCTGTGCTCACGCCGAGGCGGAGGCTGTGATTGGGGAAATGGACATGGCGATGAAATTTTTCCGTCAGGCGATGGAGATTGATCTCTGCGAGGGATATAAGGATTCTGCGGAAGGAATTCACGCTGCATCGCTGGGTGGGATCCTTAACTGCCTCCTGAGGGGATTTGCAGGGATGAAAACGGATGGCGGAACTTATCGGTTTACTCCACATCTGCCGGACCACTGGCAGTCCATACGTTTTTCCTTTATGGATCATGGAAAGAAGAAAACGGCCGTGGTGTCTGGCAGTCCATTCGAAGAACGGACTGCCAGAGAGGGGATGGAGATCACATGTACGAAAATTATCTGAACACAGAGAATGCGCAAAAGATTGCAGACGGGATTATGAAAATCATCCCCTGCAATATCAACATTACGGACACGGCCGGAGAGATCCTTGCAAGCGGTGACAAAAGCACGCTGGGAACGCTTCACAAGGGAGCGCTGACCGCACTGAAGCGGAAGGAAGCCTATGTGATATATGAGAGCACTCCCACGGAACAGAAGGGAGTCAGCCTTCCGATTATCTATAACAACAGCATACTGGGCGTGATTGCGATCGGCGGGGACGTGGAAGAAGTGATGCCCATTGGGCAGATCTGTTTATCCATCGCGGTTCTGACCATTGAAAACCGTCTGCTGAGCGATATGTCCTCCATTAAGGAAAGCCGTCTGAAGGATTTCCTGTATGAATGGATCGGCTTAAGCAAAGAACAGTACGATGACGCATTTTACGACCAGGCGGCGTATTTAGGCATCGATATGAAGATTCCGAGAACCGCTGTCGTCATAACCAGCAGCAGAATCCGTTACAGCATCATTGAAACCATAAAAAGCCATCTGGCGGCGGGAGAGTACATCGTGCGTCAGGGTATGGAGGAGGTCCTGATTCTGTTCCGGTCGGATAAAAGGCTGGAATCGCGTCTGGAGAAAATACTGGATATCAGCAAAGACCTGGAGAACTGTTATATTGGTGAATCCGATGTCATTGCCAGCAGAACGACAAACTCCGTCATGCAGACGTTTCACATAGCCAGGGCGCTGAATATCCGCAAACGGATTCTGTGCTACCACGAGGTTTCACTGGAATGTCTTCTTAATAATATAGAAGTGACCAGGGAGCTGGAAGAGATCCTGAAGCTTTTGGAGGAGCGGGATGTGGACGGCGTCCTGAAGGAGACGATAACCGCTTACGTGGAAGATAACGATAACTATGCCCAGATCTGCGATAAGCTTCATATACACCGCAACACGTTAAACTATCGTCTGGCAAAGATCGAAGAGCTGCTGAACCGGAACCCGAGACGGGCGAAGGATTTGATGATGCTCTATATCGCCGTGATTAAAATGGGCGGTGAAAAGTAAAAATGGCAATTGTGCAAATGCACAAAAGCGTAGCCCGGGTTTGGGCGCTGCCACATTGTAGTGGGAAGGTTGGAATGTTACAATGTTATCATCAACAAATGGTAAAGGAGAGGGAACAATGAAAAAAAACTTAACGAAGAAATTAGCGGCACTTGGTCTTGCAGTGATAACGACGGCGAGCATGGCGGGATGCTCATCGAAGCCGGCTGAGACAAAGGCTCCCGAGACAACGACGGCGGCAGCCGGAGCAGAGAGCACGGAGGCGCCGGCGACGGAAGCAGCAAAGAAGGAAGCCGGCGGCACGAACGTCTTAAAGGTTACCTACAGCGGCACTCCGGAAATTCATGAGAAGCAGTATTTGATGGATACCTTCTTCAAGAACTTCGAAGAGGAGAATAACTGTACCGTAGAAGTGGATTTTGTAGCTCAGGCGGACGCGGTGAAGAAGATCCAGTCGGAGCAGGAAGGCAAGAATTACATAACCGATATTATCTACGCCGACACGGCAAACATGGCGCCATACGTGAACGGCGGCTGGATGCAGGATATCACAGAACTGGTAAACAGCACAGGATCGACCTATACCCAGATGTTTGACAACACAACAAATAAAGACGGTGTCCGCTACTTCGCTCCGTTTACCTTCGATGTATACGTAACGTGTGCCAATAAGAAGGCCCTGGATTATCTTCCGGATGGACTGACAGAAGAAGATGTTGTTTCCGGTATCACATGGGAACAGTACGCAGACTGGGCGGTTGCGATCGCAGCCGGTGAAGGCGAAGGAAAGACCATGATGCCTGCCAACTTAACAAGCTCCCAGCTGTTATACCCGATGGGCGGCATGAGCCTGGCTTATGGCGGAGGTTTCCCGGAATTTACCTCTGAAGGATTCAAGGAGGCGCTGGGCATTATCGCCAAGATCGCGGCAGGCAATGGATTCTACGCAGAGCAGGATCAGTACACCGCACCGACAGATCCGTTAAACAGCGGCGACGTATGGCTGACATTTGCCCATATGGCACCTGTTGGTAC
The DNA here is from genome assembly GCF_046966825.1 of Hungatella sp. NCBI lineage: Bacteria > Bacillati > Bacillota > Clostridia > Lachnospirales > Lachnospiraceae > Hungatella > Hungatella sp. Next base: position 36,157 of record NZ_JBKVCZ010000013.1, read on the forward strand.
AAGCTACAACGCAGCTCCCAACAACTATGTAATCGGCGCGGCTCCTAAGGGAAGCAAGGGCGCAGGCTCCACATCAGGCGCATGGTGCTACGGCATCGCTCAGGGTGCTCCGAATCAGGAACTGGCAGAGAAATTTATCAATTACATTGCAGATCCGGAAGTAAACTATGAATTCTGTTCCAATTACGGCGGATCCTTAAGCCCGATCGAAGAGGTTGGCGACATTCTGGAATCCAGCGACGTAGTGATGAGAGCCGGTATTGAAATGTTAAAGACCACGATTGTAACCGGTGTACCGGCAGCAGAGTATTCTGACTGGAACGCGGTAAAACTGCTTTACGGTGATATTTTTAACGATGTATTAAAGAATAAAGCGGTTCCTGGAGATGATTACCTTGCAGAAGAGCAGAGTAAGCTGGATGCATTGAAGAACTAATCAATTATGCAAAGGCCTGGAAAGCTGCGGTGTGGTAATGCGACCTTCACCGGGCGTTTCCGGGCCTTTCTATTATACAGACAGGTTTACCCTGCCTAAAGGAATGGGGGATATATTTGAACGAGAACGATTCAAAACAGACGACAAAAAAAGCAATATTCAGTAAAAAAAGCATTCCCTATCTGCTTCTGCTCCCGGCATTCCTCTTTTATGCAGTATTCTGGCTGCTGCCGGTGCTGTCGGGGGTAAAAGAGGTTTTTACTGATTTTGACGGCAATTTCACACTTCTTGGCAACTTTAAGCTGATGGCCCAGTCCGACTTAATCGGCCCGGCAATTTTTAACACCGCAACATTTGCAGCAGTCTCGGTTGTGCTTCAATATTTTCTGGCGCTTCTCTTAGCCGTACTCCTTTCGAGAAAGTTCAAAAGCTCCAAGCTTTTGATGTTCATTTCCATGATTCCCATGGCCATTACCCCTACCGCAGTAGCGATACTCTGGAAGACGGGACTGGTCAGAGATGGCTGGATCAATACCGTTCTGATCGGATTACACTTAATCGACAAGCCCATCGTGTTCATGGGGGCGGAGGGACTGTCCGCAGTCTTTCTGATTATCCTTATAGACACCTGGACCGTAACCCCTTCCGTCATGATTATCTTAATCGCAGGACTTCAGGGGGTACAGAGGGAGTTAAAAGAGGCGGCATACCTTTTTGGAGCCAACAAATGGCAGACCTTTAAGGATATCGTGATTCCGATCTTAAAGCCTTCCATTACCACGTCGATCATCATGAGACTGATCGCGGCCATTCAGGTGTGGTCGATTGCGGTTATGGTATTGGGATACAGCAAGGTTCCGTTCCTGGTGGAGCGAATCGCGTTCTATGTCGAAGCCGTACCCGGTGTCAACACGAGCCAGAAGCTCGCATTTACGCTCTCCTTCTTGACGACTCTGATCGTACTGTGTGCGACGGTTGTGTACTTGAAGGTATCGAAGGGCGCGGGAGCCGGTTCCCACGAAAAAGGCGGGAAACGCCTGGCTAAAGCGAAGGAGGCAGCAAAATGATGGACAAACTGAATATCGTACAGAAAACCGTTATGGCCCTGATACTGGCGACCATGGTCCTCCTTGTGGCGGTTCCGCTTCTCGCATTTACAACGGTTGCATTTTCCAACTCCGTCGAAATGACGGAATTCCCCAAACGGCTCATCCCAAAACGCACGGTCACCGTCAAGGTAGCGCCGACTTCTGAGGGGGAATTCGAGATTTTCTACGACAGCGGCGAGGGATATGAATCCATTATCACGACAAAGAGAGCCTCCAAGCTGGAAGCGCACTTTACCAGACAGTATGCGGTAACCGTGCCCGGCGAGGAGCTGGTCCAGGATTTTAAGCAGACTCTTACCGATGGCCCCATGGAGTTTACCTATAAGAAGGACTTATTCTATAATTTTAAGACATTTTTCAGTATCGTGCCAAACGCAGCCGGGGCGCTGAAAAACAGTATTATCGTTTCACTCTACACAATTCTGATTTCCCTGGGAATCGGCAGTCTGGCCGGGTTTGCAATGGCCAGGTTCCAGTTTAAATTTAAGGAACAGATTAATGTATCGCTTTTAATCGTCCGCATGTTCCCGGTGGTGGGAATCAGTATTCCCATGGCAATGCTTTTGATTAAGTTTGGCCTCTTTGATACGAGAATCGGTCTGGCGCTTCTCTATTCCGTCCCTAATATTGCGCTGACGGCATGGATCACCAACAGTATCTTCATCGGAATCAACAAGGAGCTGGAAGAGGCGTCCATGATATTCGGGGCCAACAGTGTGCAGACTTTTGCGAAGATCACTCTGCCGCTGGCCTTTCCGGCACTGGCGGCGAGCTCAATGTATTCGTTTTTAACAGCCTGGAATGATACCATTTCAGCCCTGATCCTGACCAATAAAAACCAGACGCTGTCCCTGGTTGTCTATAAGGCGATCGGAACCACCTCAAGCGGAATCCAGTATGCGGCAGCAGGAAGTATCGTGCTGATCCTTCCGGCACTGGTGTTTACATTTATTATCAGAAAATATATCGGTCAGATGTGGGGCGGAGTAGAACTATAGGAGGAAGCTTATGAGCTATTTGGAAATCAAGAATTTGCAGAAAAAATATACGAAAGATGGTCCGCTGGTTGTTAATAATATGAATTTATCCATTGAGAAGGGAGAGTTCATTGTATTTCTGGGACCGTCCGGCTGCGGCAAGACGACCACCATCCGCATGATTTCGGGACTCGAGGATATCAGCGGCGGTGAGATATTAATCGACGGGGAAGACGTAATCGGAAAGAAGCCGAAGGACCGCGGCGTATCCATGATATTCCAGAGCTACGCCATCTGGCCCCATATGACGGTATTTGACAATATCGCCTATCCCTTAAAGCTCCAGAAGGTGCCGAAGGATGAGATCAAAAAACGCGTGACGGCGGCAGCGGAAGCCACCGACATCGTAGGGCTCTTAAACCGTTATCCGGCGCAGATGTCGGGCGGTCAGAGACAGAGGGTTGCCGTATCCAGGGCGATCGTTGTGAAGCCGAAGATTTTCCTGATGGACGAACCGCTGTCCAACCTGGATGCAAAGCTCCGTGTGTCGATGAGAACCGAGCTGAAGAATATCCATATCCAGCAGAATTCCACCAGCATTTTCGTTACTCATGACCAGTCTGAGGCCATGAGCCTTGCAGACAGAATCGTCGTCATGTACAAGGGCAGAATCGAGCAGATCGGCACGCCCATGGAGGTATATCAGGACAGTGCAACCAGATTTGTCGCAGAGTTCATCGGTACGCCGCCGACCAATTTCTTTGTCACAAAGATCGAAAAGACGGCAGACGGCCTGATGGCTGTAAACGATGATATTCACTATCTGGTGCCGGATTCCTTAAAGGATGCGCTACTGCCGTACGCCGGCAAAGAGGTGGACTTAGGCGTGAGGCCGGAATACATCGATCTGTCATTCTCCATGGATCGGACGAAAGGTTACTTATGCGACACCGTCATCGATTTCGTGGAGCCCCAGGGTTCCCACGCCATTCTGATCACAAAGATTGGCGGAAATGAAGTGAAGATTCACACCACCACCTACATGGAGATGGCGCCGAAGACAAACGTGGCATTAAACGTGAAGGACGACAAGGTGATGTTCTTTGACCGCGATACGTCTTGCAGGATTAAGTAGTAGCTGGAATAAAGCAACAATCAGATAAGTAAGAAACCGTGAAACGGTGGAAAGAGGATGCAACATGGATAAGATTCTGATCGCGGCATCAACCCATTGGGACCGTGAGTGGTACCGTACCTTTCAGGAGTTCCAGATCCGGCTCTGCGGACTGATGAACCGGCTGATCGCTCTTCTGGAACAGGATGAGGAGTTTCTGTGCTATACCTTTGACGGACAGTCGGTGGTTTTGGAGGATTACCTGGAGATCTACCCGGAAAACAGGGGGAGAATCGAGAAGCTGGCGGCGGAGGGGCGTCTCGTATTCGGGCCGCTCTATAATCTGCCGGATGAGTTCTTATCCGGAGGAGAGGCGCTGATCCGTAATTTCCTGTTGGGAGATGAGGTCTGCCGGTCGGTTGGAGGCAAGCTGAACGCGGGCTATGTGCCGGATAATTTCGGTCATATCTCCCAGCTTCCGCAGATATTAAACGGAGTGGGAATCGATACGGCGTTCTTCTTCCGTGGAGTGGACCGGACGGAATACAAAGAAAAGGAGTTTTGCTGGGAGTCCCCGGATGGGTCCCGCGTCCTGTGCGAGTATATGATTCTGGGATACTGGAGTCTGAAGAGCTGGGGGAAAATGGGAAAGACCGTGGCAGAGCATTTTTACGATGCCTACCGCACGTTAAAGGAATCCAGCCGTTTAAATACCTTTCTGCTGATCAATGGTTCCGATCATCTCTACCAGGACCCGGATTTTACGGCTATGGTGAGAGACGTGAAGGAAACGTTTCCGGAACTGGATATCAGAAATGGTTCCATTGCCGATTACGCGGAAATGGCGAAGGAAGCGGCGGGCGATTTCTGCGGACTGAGAACGGTCAGAGGGGAGCTGCGGGATTTCCGGTACGGACCGGATCCGACCGCGGTCACTTCCTGCCGGGGCCGGATCAAACGCCTTCTGTTTGCGGTTCAGTCGCAGGTGGAACGGTACGCGGAGCCGCTGGCCGTCCTGGCCTCTGCCTGTGGAGACGGATTCGACTATCCGGAAGGGCTCTTCGGAAAAATCTGGAGAAACATCTCCATATCTCTGGGACACGACGGAATCTCCGGCTGTTCTACCGACGAGGTGATGGACGATATCAAGTCCTATTTAACCCATGCGCTCCAGTCTTCCTCACGGATCAGCGAGGCGGCGATGGAGGAGCTGACGGGACGGGAAGAGTACGGACAGGCTTCTGGCGATGAGTCGTATCTGGCGGTCTTCAATCCCCATCCATTTTCCTATACGGGGATGACGGAACAGACGGTGCACTTAGAGAAGGACGGAGGCTGGAAGGATTTCGTGCTTTACGGGGACAACGGCGAGGAGATTCCCTATGAAATTCTGGAACTTTCCGATGAGGTGATCACCCGGGAATACTTTTATAACAGCAAGGAGAAGGTTCCGAGAACGTGTGTGAAGATTTTATTCCCGGTAAAAGATATTCCGGCGCTTTCCATCCGGTATTTCCGGATTCAGAAGAGCCGTCTTCTGGAGAAGCGGTGTCAGGAATTCTACGTGCGGCGCCAGCCATCCGGGGCTAAGATTGAAAACCAGCGTTTTTCTGTCACCGTCAATGAAGATGCCAGCATCAATGTGCAGGACAAAAAGAACGGACAAATATACCGGGGACTGAACAGCTTTGTGGACAGAGGCGAGGCGGGGGATGAGTATCAGCACGTGTCTCCTCTTCTGGACGAACATGTGCTGGCAAGGCTGACGGGCGTCTCCGTAATTCACAACAGCCCCCTGTCACAGAAGCTTAAGATAACGGCCGAACTGAACATACCGGACCGGGCGGACCGCGGATTTTTAAAGCGCTCCGCCGAGTATCGGGTGTGCCGGATTGTAACGCTCGTCTCTCTGACTGAGGGATCGGACCGGGTGGAATTTACGGTACAGATCGACAATCCCTGTCCGGATCACATCCTGTTTGCCAGATTCCCGGTGACATTAAAAAATCCGGTGGAATACTCAAACACAGGCTTTGAGGAGACGGAGCGGACCGGGGAAAGAAAGGATTTTGCACCGGAGCTTAAATCGACGCAGTCCCTGTTAAAACCGATGCGGGGATACGCAGGACTCAGGGGGAAAAAGGAAAACGCCTCGCAGGGTACGGCGGCGGAATGTGACGGAAGCTTCCACGTGATGGGAAAAGGGCTTTATGAGTACCACACGAAGAAAAACGGAGAGACAGTAGATTTCTATATCACCCTGCTTCGAAGTACGAGTTACTTGTTCCACGGCCTTCCAACCTCATGGCTGGATGGACAGGAGAGCACCACCCCTGTGGTGGAGACGAAGGGAGCCATGGAGCTGGGGGAGACCACTGTGGAATATGCGGTTCTGTTTGATGAAGAGAATCCGGCAAGGGAGGCAGAGAAATACTTATATCCTCTTTATGGAATGGCTGTACCACGCCTTCCGGCAGAGAGAGGGGGCTGCGGATCCTTCTTAAGCTTTGACAACGAAAACATCCTGCTCAGCGCCCTTAAGAAACACCGGACAATGAATGGAACGGTGGTGCGCTTCTATAACAGAAGCAGCCACGAGGAGGAACTGGTGATCCGCACCGGCCGGGAGATCGGTGAATGCCGGGCGTGCAGCCTTTTGGAGAAACTGGAAGGGGAAGTAAAGCACACGTCGGACACCGTAACCTGTACGGTACCGGGAAATAAAATTATAACACTATACATCGCATGGAGATAGAATATGGACAGCATAAAAGAACACTTACAAAATTTATACCCGGACTGCTGGGAGGAACTGGAACAGCGGATAGGAGCACTGACGGAATCGTGGCAGCTTAAGATGGGGAGTACCTCCGGTGAGGCGCTATATCCATGGGTGAGCAAGGAAGATGTCATGCTGATTACGTACGGTGACGGAATCAGAAGAGAGGGGGAAGCGCCTCTCGCGACACTCCGCTCATTTCTGAGCGAGGAACTTTCCGATACGGTGACCGCGGTCCATTTACTTCCCATGTTCCCCTATACGTCGGACGATGGATTCGCAGTGACGGATTTTAAGGAGATCAATCCGGAGCTGGGAGACTGGGAAGATATCGGGAATCTGGGGAAACAGTACGATCTGATGTTTGACGCAGTGATCAATCACGTCTCTAAGTCGAGCCGGTACTTTAAAGAGTATGCGGCAGGAAATCCGCACTACCGGGGATTCTTTATCGAGGCGGATCCCGATGGGGACTACAGCACCGTGATCCGGCCCAGAACGCTGCCGCTGCTCACGAAGTTCGAAACTTCCATGGGGACGAAGTATCTGTGGACCACCTTCAGCGATGACCAGCTGGATTTAAACTACAGGGACCCGGAAGTCTTAATAGAGATTCTCGATGTACTTCTGCTCTATGCGGCGAAGGGCGCGCGGTTTATCCGGTTTGACGCCATCGGCTTTGCCTGGAAGGAGCTGGGGACGACCTGCATGCATCTTCCGCAGACCCACGAGCTGATTAAGCTGATGAGGTGTGTCCTGGAGTCCTGCGCAAGGGGCTGCACGATTATAACAGAGACCAATGTGCCTCATAAGGAGAACATCAGCTACTTTGGCAGCGGCTATGATGAGGCCGGGCTGGTATACCAGTTTCCGCTTCCTCCGCTGACCCTGTACTCATACTTGAGCGGGAGCGCGGCGCATTTATCGGACTGGGCGGCGGGGCTGGAACCGACCACGGAAGCGACTGCCTACTTTAATTTCCTGGCATCCCACGACGGAATCGGCCTTCGCCCGGTGGAAGACATCTTAAGCGAGGGGGAACGGCGCCTCATGGTGGCAGAGGTCATGGAGCGCGGCGGAGAAGTCGGTTACCGTTCCCTGGCCGACGGCAGTATGGTGCCGTATGAGCTGAATATCAATTACCTGGACGCCATAGCCGGCAACGAGACGGATATGGGGAAAATGGTCCGCAAATTCCTCGGCTCCCAGTGTATTCTGCTTTCCGTCATGGGAATGCCTGCGATTTATTACCACAGCCTTCTGGGCTCCAGAAACTGTTATAAGGATTTCAAAGAATCAGGGATTAAGAGACGGATTAACAGGGAGAAGCTAGACGCAGACCAGCTGAAGGCGGAACTCTCGGATCCGGATTCCTTAAGAAGCCGGGTGCTGGCCGGATACAGGCAGATGTTAAAGATCCGGAAGCAGGAGGACGCGTTCTCGCCCAACAGTCCGCAGCAGGTTCTGAAGCTGGATGAGAGAGTGTTCGCGCTCTTGAGGGGAACGAAAGAAAATCAGATTCTGGTACTTATCAATGTATCGGATGATGTGGTAGAATTAAAGACAGGAATGGCGGGAAGCGGTCTGCTTTCCGGTAAACTGATGAATCAGGAGGTCACGCTGGAGCCATATGAATATCTGTGGATGAAGATTAACAGCTGACCAATATAAAAGAGGAGAAGCAGGGTATGGACAGAGATTACAGCTTTTTGGATTCCCTCGACAGGGGAATGTATTTTGATAAGAAAGAGTACGACGGAGCGCCCCTTTTAAGCTACGAAGAGGTAAAGGACAGGCTTCCTGTTCCTATTGTATCAAGCCATCCGGAATGGGTGGACTGCTACAAGTATGCGATTCAGGTATTATATACCAACGTACACCGCCCGACAGAGGGCAGCGGGTTTGTCAGCAATTTTGTGGACGCCGCATTTAACGATGATATATTCCTCTGGGACACGGTATTTATGACGCTGTTCTGCAATCTTCTTCATCCTTACGTTCCGGGAATCTGTTCTCTGGATAACTTTTACTGCAAACAGTTTGATGATGGGGAGATACCCAGAGAGATGGTGCGGGATACGGGAAAAGATTTTCTCCTGTGGGTCAACGCCTTTGACAGCCCGCTGTACTCCTATTTCCAGAATCACTACGGCTTCCGTACCTTAAGAGAACTGGGAAAGCTGCCGTATGAGGACATGTACAAGCCGAATATGGGCCGTATCATCGAGAAGAAGCCGTATCTGACCCTGGACAATCTAAACCATCCCCTTCTCGCCTTCGCGGAATGGGAGAGCTACTGCCATACGAGAGACGCGGCTCGTCTTCACATGGTATTCGAGCCGCTCTACCACTATCATGAGGCGATGAAGTACCATCTGCGCCATCAGAACGGCTTGTACGTTACGGACTGGGCGAGTATGGATAACTCACCGAGAAACAAGCATCTGGGGCTCGCGGTGGATACCAGCAGTGAGATGGCCATGTTTGCAGGCAATCTGATTGACATCATGGATGTCCTGGTAAAACAGGGATATGAAGTGACAGATTATGATAAACGGCGTGAAGGCCTTATGAAGGACCGTACGGTTCTGATTGAGAAAATCAATCACTATATGTGGAACGAACAGGACGGATTTTACTACGATATGACATTTGGCGAGCGCCAGACCAGAATCAAGACGATCGCGGGCTTCTTCCCGCTGGTGTCAGGCGTGGCGGATGAGAAACAGGGAAAACGTCTCATCGAATGGCTGGAGGACAAGGAGACCTTTAACCGCGTACACCGGATTCCGGTTGTGGCTGCGGACGAGGAAGGATACGATCCAAGAGGCGGATACTGGAGAGGCTCCGTGTGGGCTCCGACCAACGCCCTCGTCACCTGCGGACTGGAGAAGCACGGGTTCCATAAGCTGGCCAGGGATATCGCCATCAACCATCTGGACGTGATCGCAAAGGTCTATGAGGAGACGGGAACTATCTGGGAGAACTATCCGCCGGATGAGATATCCAGCGGAGATGCAGACAACAAGGATTTCGTGGGCTGGTCCGGCCTCGCTCCGATTCTCTATCTGATCCAGTACGCCGCAGGCCTGTCCCTCGACAGGAATGAGACGGAAACGACGGTCCGTTGGGAGATATCCGAGCATCTGGTGCGGGGAGGCGTTCTGGGCTGCAAGCAGTACTGGTTTGCAGGAAAGACGGCTGATTTTGAGGCAAAGGACGCAGGCGGGTCCCTTGAGGTGAGCATCCATACGGAGGACTGCTTCAAGCTGAATCTGATCTATCAGGGCGCACAGCATTCGATTATGGTGCAGGGGGACATGAAGCTGACATTTTAAATCCTGACTTGTATGGTAAATGAGGCGTGATATTTTATGAAGACAATAGCAATTTACGGCGACAGTATTTCGACGGGAGCACACGGGGAGGGCGGCTATGAGGCCATGCTGAAAAGCAGCCTCTCCCTGGAAAAGGTTTATAATTTTGCAGTCGGCTCCAGCGGACTGACGCGGAAGACACCCGTCGGCATGCTGGAGGTACTCGATAAGAATCCGGTTCCGGAAGACGCAGATCTGTTTCTTATCTGGCACGGCAGCAATGACTGGTACTGGGGAAGCAGGCTGGAAGAGTTTTCCCATGGGGTAAAGGAAGCTGTAAACAGGCTGCGCGCCGCGACTCCCACTGCGGAACTGGTTTGGGTGACTCCGATCTACCGGTTTGAGTGCCCGGATGGCATGACGCAGGCGGGAGAGGCTTACGAACTGCCCAACAAAAACGGATACACCATGCTTGATTACTACGAGGAGCTGGAGCGCTCCAGTAAGCGGCTGGGCTTCCCACTCATCGACATGCGGCGGCTGTGCGGAATTCACCGCGATAATGCCGGTATATACCTGGAAGACCGGGTTCATCCCAACCGGGCGGGCTACCAGAGGATTGGCGCGGTCTTAGACCGGGAGATTCAGAGATTTTGTATATATTAAACGTTTCAGCTTGACATTTCCCCAAAAATCTGTATTAATAGTTTTAGAGACTTGGGGGTGATTGAATGGCAACCATAAAGGAAATTGCAAAGGCATGCAATGTTTCCGTGGCAACGGTATCAAATATATTGAATGATAAGCCCGGGGCCAGCGCGGCGACCAGGAAAAACGTGATGGCCATGATTGAGAAGATGAATTACACGCCAAACGTGGTGGCCAAAAATCTGAAGCTGCAGAAAACGAGAAGTATCGGCGTGATCGCCGAGGATATGACCATATTCAGCATTCCGGATATCATAGATGGAATTACGGAACAGTGTGAACAGGTGGATTATCAGATCCTTCTGATCAATTTAAGGCTTTATAAAAAGTATAATGACACCTACTACAGCAAGGACGACTATTACGAGGTGGTACGCCGCGAGATCAAAAAGCTGATGCAGAAGCAGGTGGAAGGAATCATTTATGTAGCGGCCCATGAGCGGCCGATCTTATGTATACCGGAGAATCTTCCCATACCGGCGGTGATGGCCTACGGCTATTCCAGGACGCCGAAGGTGCCCTCCGTCGTGGTGGACGACTGCCACGGCGCATACGAGATCACGAAATACTTAATCGAGAACGGCCATACGAGAATCGGCGTGATCATGGGAAAATCGGACAGTATCCACGCGCAGTCCCGGCTGGTGGGATACCAGGAGGCGCTGTTTGACAGCGGTATCCTCTATTCCCCGGGTTTCGTGACTGAGGGAGACTGGAACAGGGAGTCAGGCTATGAGGGCATTACGAAGCTTCTTGCAAAGGATATCACGGCGGTATTCTGCATGAACGACCTGATGGCGGGCGGCGTCTACGACAGGCTGGCGGAGTTAGGCATGACGGTGGGCGAAGATCTGTCCGTGGTGGGCTACGATAACCGGGAGCTGTCCAGTTATTATAATCCGCCGCTGACGACCATTGACCTGCCGCTTCACGATATCGGCTACCGGGCCAGTGAAATCATGATCGAGATGCTGGAAGGCAGGGAGATCAGCGAGGAGGACGCCGTCTGCGCAGTGGAGTGTACCAGGCGGATTCGGAAGTCGGTGAAGGATATATCCGGAAAGAATATGTCTGAGAAGAATGCATCAGAAAAGAATGCATCAGAAAAGAATGCATCAGAAAAGAATCCATCAGAAAAGATTCCGGAGTGACAACGAGAGGAAGTACGATCTGCCAACCGAGAGATATCGGACAGGCAGACTGTACTTCCTTTTTGCAGCCATAGGAAAACCCTATGCTTGTGGTCAAAGTGCCCTATATAAAACGATTAATAAAATGGAAAAATTGCGCAAAAGTACTTTACAAGGCGATTTTCTTGTGATATTATCTAACATATAAAACAAAAAGATGAAATGAAAGTATAAAAAAGCATATCAAATGCATAAATGATAAGAAAAAATCGATAAAAACATGCCATACGTAAAAAATGGTATTTTTTTTATAACTTTCATATTAATCGTTTAATATGAAAGAAAGGAGGAAATGCTAAGATGTTTCAGGAAATACCGCTGAGAAATACGAAAATTACCGATGAATTCTGGAAACCTTCCATTGATCTCGTGAGAGAAAGTATTATCCCGTATCAGTGGGAAATATTAAACGATTTAGTAAAGGATGCGGAGCCAAGCCACTGCCTGCACAATTTTAAAGTGGCTGCAAAGGAAGAAGAAGGAGACTTCATGGGAGCCGTGTTCCAGGATACGGACGTGGCGAAATGGCTGGAAGCCGTGGCGTATACGCTGGAGGCTTTTCCCGATGAGGAGCTGGAGCGGCTGGCCGATGAGACTATCGCACTGATCGGGAGAGCCCAGCAGGAAGACGGTTATCTGGATACATACTTTATTATAAAGGAACCGGAGGGACGGTTTAAAAATCTCCAGGAGGGGCATGAACTCTACACCGCGGGCCATATGATAGAAGCCGCTGTTGCCTACTATCAGGCCACCGGAAAGGACGAATTTTTAAAGATTGTCTGTAAAACGGCTGATCTGCTCTGCGACACCTTCGGGCCGGATGCGGATCAGATTCACGGATATCCCGGCCACCAGGAGATCGAGCTCGCACTGGTGCGGCTTTACCGCGTGACCGGCAGACGGCAGTATCTGGAGCTTGCGAAGTATTTTATCGATATCCGGGGTGTGGGAGCGAATTATTTTTTGGAGGAGCAGAAGAGGAGAGGCGGCAGGGGAATTTTTCCTGAATTCTCCGGATATGACCCGGCCTACTCCCAGTCCCATATGCCGGTGCGGGATCAGAAGACGGCGGAGGGGCACGCAGTCAGAGCTGTCTATATGTACTGTGCCATGGCCGATCTGGCGTTGGAATACGGGGACGAAGCCCTGATGGATGCCTGTAAGACTCTCTGGGACAATATGACCGGAAAGAGGATGTACCTGACAGGAGGAATCGGTTCCTCCGGCATTCTGGAACGGTTCACAACCGATTACGACCTGCCGAACGACCGGAATTACTCCGAGACGTGCGCGTCCATCGGCCTGGCTCTCTTCGGAAGCCGCATGGCGAGAATCACAAAGGACGCTTCCTATATGGATACCGTAGAGCTGGAGCTTTACAACAACATCCTGGCGGGAATCGCCATGGACGGAAAGAGCTTTTTCTACGTTAATCCCCTGGAGGTCTGGCCGGACAACTGCATGAACCGGACTTCCATGGAACACGTCAGGCCGGTGCGCCAGAAATGGTTCGGCGTTGCCTGCTGTCCGCCCAACATTGCAAGAACGTTAGCAAGCCTGGGCCACTATATTGCATTTCGAGAAGAAAAACGAGTTTATGTAAACCTATATGTAAGCGCCGTGATCGATGGAATCCTGGAGGATCCGGAAGACCGTCTTAACCCGGAGAATACTCAAAACTCGAAGGGGTCTCTTAAAATCGAGAGTCAGATGCCCTGGAAAGGCCGGTGTGAGATTACAAGAGGCGGAAAGGAAATGGAGCTGGCGCTCCGGATTCCCGCATACGCAGAAGGGTTTGCAATAACGGGACGTGACGGCAGACCGGTCCGGTGGCATGAGGAGACGGGGTATGCCGTGCTGGATGAGGACAGCGGCAAGGATCCGGTCATTCTTACCTGGAATATGCCGGCCGCCTATGTGTGGGCCAATCCCATGGTACGGGCTGATGCGGGAAAAGTGGCCGTTAAGAAAGGGCCTGTCGTGTACTGTCTGGAAGAAACGGACAACGGCGCGAATCTGGCCGGAGTCTTTGCAGATACTTCCCAGCCGCCGGCTGAGACATGGGAACCGGATCTTTTAGGCGGCGTGGTGAGCGTTTCCATTCACGGCAAACGGCTGGCCGCAGGAGCAACGCAGGAGAAGACGCTGTATGCCGCAGAACGGCCGCAGTTAGAAGATGTTTTGCTGAAGGCGGTTCCATACGCCAGGTGGTGCAATCGCACGCCGGGTGAGATGACCGTATGGATGAAGGAACTATACCATGTGTGATGCAGGCGAATCAGCCTGATCAGAATAAATGCTTCAGAATAAATGATTCAAAATAAGGAGGAAACTTTTATGAGAAAACGAGTATTAGCAGTTTTACTGACGGCAGCGATGGCAGTTTCAGCCCTCGCAGGATGCGGCTCCAAGAGCGCAGATACGAAAACAGATGATACTAAGGCCGCCGAGACGACGACAGCTGCTTCCGCAGGCAAGAATGAGATGGCCGTGGAAGGCGACGACGTCACCACCTTAAATGTATGGACCTTCATCGAGCTGCACCAGCAGTTCTATGTAGACATGGCGGAGAAATGGAACGCAGAGAATCCGGATAAGAAGGTGAAGCTGGTCTTAAGCAACATGGCTTACGATGATATGCACAACAAGCTGTCTCTGGCTCTGGAGTCAGGCGAAGGCGCGCCGGATATCGTGGATATCGAGCTGGGCAAATTCCCGGCGTTCATGACAGGGAAAATCGGCCTGATGGATCTGACATCTGCAATCGAGCCGTACAGAGACACTGTTGTAGAATCCAGACTCGACATCTACTCCAAGGATGGAAAGATCTACGGCTTCCCGACCCACGTAGGAACCACGGTAGCTTTCTATAACGAAGATCTCTTAAATGCGGCAGGCGTTGACTACAAGAGCATTAAGACATGGGATGACTTCAAGGAAGCGGGCGTCAAGTACTACGAAGCAACCGGCAAGTATTTCGCATGTATCGAAACCAGCGCACAGTGGATGATCAATCTGATGCTGGCTCAGAAGGGCGGAAATTACTTAGACGCTGACGGCAATGTCAACATCACCAGCGACGAGATGGTAGAAGTGCTGACCTACATAAAGGGAATGCAGGATACAGGCGCATTTGCAACCGTTCCGGGCGGACAGCCTGACAACGAGGAAGCGTATCCGTTCTATAATTCCGGCGACTACGCAGCACAGATTATGCCTTTCTGGCAGACATCCAGATACACCAACTATATGACCGACTTAAAAGGCAAAGTAGCAATCGCAGCCGTTCCCGCATTTGAAGGCAGCAAGGTTCAGACCATCGGCGGCGGCGGTACCGGTACGGCTGTTGTAGCCAGCGGCGAGCATGCAGACCTGGCGGCAGAAGTGATGGCATACATCAAGCTGTCTGCTGAAGCAAGTAAGGAAATCTGGAACGTATTGGGCTTTGACCCGGTCAACACAGAAGTATGGACCGACACGGCGCTGACACAGAATCCGGATAACCAGTTTGTACAGTATTTTACCACCTATCCATTTGACGTATTAAATGAAGTAAAAGACAGTATCGGTCTCTTGACCTGCTTTACAGATGAGAAGATGCCATCCATCAACAACGAATTCTGCAACGTAACGCTCAACAGCATTTACGAGGATGGAATGGATATTAAGGAAGCACTGACCCAGTCCCAGGAAACGTTGGACAATGAATTCAGATAAGTAATGATGGAAAGCATCGAGGAAAGGAGTTAGCGGAATGAAAAAACTGTTTTATTCACAGAAAATAGCCCCATACGTATTTATCTGCCCGTTTGTCATCACGGTCCTTCTGTTCTGGATCGCCCCCATATGCAACGGCGTGCTGTTAAGCTTTCAGGATGTGCTGAAGGATGAGTGGGTGGGGTTTAACAACTACTCCCGGCTGCTGACGGATAAAATCTTTTATAAAGCCGTGTGGAACAGCTTTAAGTATATGGTCGGGACACTGGTTCTGCTGATTCCTTTCCCGATGCTGTTTGCTACATTATTAAACAATAAGCTGTTAAAGGGAACCGAGTTCTTTAAATCCGTTTATTTCCTGCCAGCTCTGACGTCGGTAGTGGTAGCAGGTACGATTTTCCGGCTTATGTTCGGAGAATCGGCCTCCTCCCTCTTCAATCAGGTTATTGGATTTTTCGGCCTCGACCCGATCAAATGGTTAAAGGGCGCTAATACCACGTATTTTGCCCTCCTTCTGCTGGCCTGCTGGCGCTGGACGGGCGTCAATATCCTCTATTTCCTGGCCGGACTCCAGAACATTCCGACGGAATTATACGAGGCGGCGTCCATCGACGGAGCGACGAAATGGCAGCAGTTTAAAAGTATTTCCATCCCCCTGTTAAAGCCGACTACAGTCTACGTACTGACCATCAGCATCTACGCGGGCCTGTCCATGTTCCTGGAGAGTACCATGCTGTTCAAGGGCAATAACTCCCCGAACAACATCGGCCTTACCATTGTCGGATACTTATACCGGCAGGGCGTGGAGAAGCGGGCCATGGGATACGCCTGTGCCGTTGGTATGGTTCTTCTCATTATCGTCATGGTTGTCAATGTCATTCAGCTGAAGCTGACAGGTACCTTTAAAGAGGAGGATAAATAGTATGCAGACGAAATTATCCGGTAAATCAAAAAAGGCAAGTCTGGAGCTGTGGGGCAGTACCATCCTGTTCATTGTTCTGGCAATTGTGATTATTCTTCCGATCTGGCTTCTGTTAATCGCCAGCTTCAAGCCCGGAGGCGACTTATTACAGTACGGCTTAAACCTGGATATCAATTTCTCCAGAATGAGCCTCGACAATTTCGTCCTTCTTTTCACGGGACAGCACGAGTACTGGACCTGGTTCTTCAACAGTATCTTTTTAACGGCTCTGACCGTGCTGCTGACACTGGCCGTAAGCGCCTTTGTCGGATACGGCTTTGCGGCGTACGAGTTTAAGGGAAAAAGGGTATTTTTCGTCATCGTCCTTCTCATCCTTTCGATCCCGCTGGAGGTTGTCATGCTGCCGCTGTATAAGCAGATGTCCGTGATGAAGCTGATGGACAGCTATACGGCCATTGTCCTTCCGTTCATGGCGCATGCATCCACAATTTTCTTTTTCCGCCAGTACTTACTGAGCCTTCCAAAGTCTCTCCTGGAGGCGGGAAGAATCGACGGCGCTACAGAATACGGAATCTTTTTAAGGCTGATCGTACCGATTATGAAGCCGGCGTTCTCTGCCATGGCGATCTTAAACGGCATGAACGCATGGAACAACTACCTGTGGCCGCTGCTGGTAATCCGTTCTTCGGATAAATACACACTGACCCTTGGTTTAAATACGCTGATCAACCCTTATGGGGACAATTACAGCCTGCTGATCGTAGGTTCCCTGTTCTCCATCATCCCGATCTTCATCCTGTTTATTGCTTTCCAGAAGTATTTCATTGAAGGCATGACGGCCGGAGCGGTGAAAGGTTAAGCGTCGGAGGGAGAAACATGTATGAATCAGTTTAACTATAAAAAGACTCCGGAAAATGTCCCGTTTATCAGTAACCGGGCAGACCCGTATGTGACGCGCCGCGACGACGGCACGTATTACTTTACGGCCAGCGTTCCGGAGTACGACAGAATAATATTGAGAAAGTCGGATTCCCTTATGGGGCTTCGGGATGCTCCCGAAAAAACGGTATGGAAAAAACATGAAAGCGGTGAGATGAGCGCCCACATCTGGGCGCCGGAGCTTCACCGGATCGGGGACGCCTGGTATCTCTACTTTGCCGCGGGCGCTGCAGAGGATGTCTGGGCCATCCGGCCGTATGTGCTGGAGTGCAGGGCGGAGGACCCCATGGAAGGTCCCTGGCGGGAATTGGGGATGATGGAGGCCGCAGATGAGTTTTCCTTTCAGGATTTTTCCCTGGATATGACCGTCTTTGCCTCGAACGGCGCCTGGTACTGTGTCTGGGCGGAAAAAGTGAGCGTGGGAAAGAAGATTTCCAATCTCTATATTGCCAGGATGAAGTCCCCGCATAGTCTGGCGACGAAGCAGGTTCTCCTGTCGTCCCCGGATTACGACTGGGAGCGGGTTGATTTCTGGGTCAATGAAGGGCCGGCTGTTATCAGACGGAATGGACGCATCTGCATGACGTATTCGGCCAGCGCCACAGGCGCGGAATACTGCATGGGATTACTGAGCGCCAAAGAAGACAGTGACCTTCTCGACCCCGCCAGCTGGGCCAAGGAACGGCTGCCGGTCCTTGTGACCGATGAAACGGCCGGACTGTACGGTCCCGGCCATAATTCCTTCACTGTCGATGAGAATGGCCGGGATATCATGGTATTTCACGCACGGCAGTACGATGAGATTACGGGAGATCCGCTGTATGACCCGAACCGGCACGCGTATCTGGCCGGTGTGGAATGGGAAGACGGGAAGATGGTTTTCAAGCCGATGAGGCTTTAGGCAGAAGACAGACCACAGACAACATTTGACAGACTGCATCCCCTGTGATACACTGATGAAGTAAAACGAAAATAAACGAAATCAAAAACGCTTCTGCCGATTGCGGCGATAAACGTTTTTATGAGGATAACAGCGATGAACAGACCAGCTCATGTATTCACTTATGAATATTGCAGCGATACCTTCAGTGCAGAGACTTACTGCAGTGAAGCTTTTGGCGTACAATATAAGAGGGAATCCATGCAGTCGGGATATGGTTTATCGTGAAATCCGTTTAGACATTTTGAATGTAAAATGTAATGATATCGGAGGAATCGCTGCCCGGCGGTTCCTTTTTTGTGTGCAGCAGGATATCTGCCATACTATGAAAAATAATTTTAAAAATCTGTAAAGTAATGCAAATTTGCATTGTTCGGTGTGGTAAAGTATGACCATAGACAACAGAAAGAAAGTCAAAAACGTAATATTTGAGGATGCGTAAGCCCAGCGGCGAGGGCAGGAGACTGTAAATCTCTCACATCGGAAACAACGCAGGTTCGAGTCCTGCCGCATCCATTTTTCGTCAAACGAAGCGGGACGGGAGCCGCCGCACTTCGAAAAAAACGGGAAATTCAAAATTTGGAAAAGTGATCGAGAGGATTAAGATGATACTTTGCTAAAGTATTGTGCCGTCAGGCACCGGGGGTTCGAATCCCTCCTTTTCCGTTTGGAGTATTTTATAATAGGAAGAAAGGAATGGAAAACGAAATGGAAACCGTCGTACTGCGTGAGCGATATTACAGCAGCGCGCCTGTCAGTTATGATAACTACAGGCTTTTTTGCGTTGCAGAAGACGATCGCTTAAAGAACGTGCGGCGGATTATCCAGTCCCGCGGCAGGGACCGCATGATCTTTAAGCCTCAACAGGAGGATGGGTATCATGCATCAGGTTTTATTTCCGCTGGTGATTGTAAATATATTAAAACAACATGGATCAAAGGAGCAGCCGCTGACGATCACGCAGATTGCGGATATGATCAACCGGCAGTACGCACCGTTTTCGGACCGGGAACAGGTCATCAACCGTTCTACCGTGGCGAGGACACTGGAATCGCTGGTGCTGTACACGGAGGTCGGCGATCTGCTGGATTTCTGTGTCGTAGAGGGCGGTTCGGCGAATAAGAAAAAATACTACATCGAAAATCACAAAATTGGATAAATTTTGGCAGGAGCAAGTCCGAATAATTTACTGCCCTGCGGCTCATACTAGATTTTGTACAAAAGAAGTACAAAACAGAAACAGGTGAGTCCATGGAGAAACCGAGTAGGAAACTGAAGAAAACTTTTTTAATACTGGGAGTTACGGGGGCAGTTTATGCAAGCTTTAAGTATCTGCTGCCCCTGGTGATTCCCTTTTTGATTGCATATATATTTGCCCTGGCACTTCGCCCTTCCGCCGTATGGCTGGAAAAGAAATGCCGGTTTACATTAAAAAGGAAAGAAGTCCATCTGCCCCTGGCGGTTATCGGCGGCGTCCAGATCATCATCCTGATGGCGCTGTTCGGCACGCTTCTGTATTATGGCGGGCGAAAGCTGTGTATGGAGGCGAATTTGTTCTTCGATAACCTTCCGCAGATGATTAACAGCCTCGACCGCTGGCTGACCGGCTGCTGCTTCTTTACCGAGAATCTCTTCCGCCTCCCCAGGGGCTTTCTGGTGGAAATGCTGCGTGAGATGCTGGTCGGCGGCGGGAAGGCCATGAAGGATGCCGCCATGCCGTTTTTAATGGTAAACTCCATGACCGTCGTGCGCTGTTTCGTGGAGGTTACGGTCATGACCATTATTCTGTTTATCGCCACCATCCTCTCCCTTCAGGAGATGGAGGATATCCGGATGCGCCGTGACAATTCCATTTTCCGCCACGAATTTGCCCTGTTGGGCAGCAGGCTGACCATGGTAGGCAGCGCATGGCTGAAGACACAGGGAAGCATCATGTTCCTGACCATGTGCATCTGTACCGCAGGCCTTTTCCTTATGGGCAATCAGTACAGCCTGCTTCTGGGAATCGGAATCGGCCTTCTCGACGCGCTTCCCATCTTTGGCACGGGAACGGTACTGATCCCCTGGACTCTGTTTCGCCTGGTGAATGGCGACTGGTTCTACGGAATCGGCCTCTTTGTCATCTATATTATCTGCTACTTCCTCCGCCAGGTGATGGAGGCTAAAATCATGGCAGACAAGGTCGGCCTGACACCGCTTGAAACGCTGATCTCCATGTATGTGGGACTCCAGCTGTTCGGCCTTCTGGGCTTTATCCTGGGGCCGATCGGACTCCTGATTATTGAAGATCTGGTGGAACTGTACGGCGGCTAGTGGTATACTGGTTCCATATAAGAATCTCAACAGGCGTGCCGCGGCAGCGATGCCATGGCAGAAATGGAGGCAGTAATGGAGCCGGAAAAATTGATTGAATTTTTAGGAGTATTAGAAAAACTAAAATGCAATACCCGCCATAACTGGACCACCTCCGGCAGGAGGGAGAGCGTAGCAGAGCACAGCTGGCGTCTGGCGGTTATGGCGTTTCTGCTGAGGGATGAATTCCCGGAGCTGGACATGGACCGGGTGGTGGACATGTGTCTGATCCACGACTGGGGAGAGGCCATTACCGGGGATATTCCCGCCTTTATAAAAGGCGGTGCAGATGAAGAGACGGAGAGCGCCGTCCTTCGGACTATGACCAGTTCCCTCCCCGATGATCTGGCCTGCAGGCTTAATGGCCTTTTCGACGAGATGGAGGCGCTTCAGACGAAGGAGGCAAGACTCACCAGGGCTCTGGACAAGATCGAGACCCTGATTCAGCATAACGAGGCGGGCGCGGACACATGGCTCCCTCTGGAATATGAGCTGAATCTTACATATGGCGACGACATATCGAACATGTCAGAATACACCAGACGATTACGTGACCTGGTCAGGCAGGAGTCCGAGCGGATTATAAGCGAAAAGCCGCTGGGGGATAAAGAATGCGGCAGTACAGGAAGCCACAGCGCTCTCGACGATGAAACCTTTGAAAAAATAAAGGCGCTCCGCAGAGAACTCCACAAAATCCCGGAACTGTCCGGCCAGGAACGAAGGACCATGGAAGTGTTAAAAACGTTCCTCAGAGAGCACACCTCCCTCTCGGTCACTGACCGCGGCGGCTGGTTCTACGCCCTCCATCAGGAAAACGGCGCTGAGGAAACCGTTGTCTTCCGCGCGGACATGGACGCCATAAAAGGACCCGGAAACATTCCTTATCACGGATGCGGCCACGACGGCCACAGCGCCATTCTGGCGGGGCTCTGCCTCTTGACGGAGGGGCGGGTTTTTCAAAAGAATCTCTGCTTCCTCTTCCAGCCTGCCGAGGAGACCGGAGAAGGCGGAAATCCATGCAGCAGATTATTAGAAGAACTGGGCGCGGACAGAGTCTACGGCTTTCACAATCTCCCGGGCTATCCGCTGGGGACTGCGGTTATGAGGAGGGAGACATTTTCCTGTGATACCGTAAACACCCCTGAGATCACAGACATGAGCCGGATGCTTTTCGAGCAGGAAGGAATCCCCTGCCTCGAAGCCGCCGCCCCATTCCGCTGGTCTGAGGATTTCGGAGGGTATTTAAAGAAATGCCAGGGCATGTATTTCGGCATAGGAGCCGGTGAAGACTGTCCGGACCTTCACACGCCAGACTATGAGTTCCCGGACGAAGTGATCAGAAATGCGGTCAGATGCCTGTATCTGCTTGCGGAGATATAGAGCGTATTCCCGTGTTGTGTGTCACCTTCCATGTAAATGGTACGGAATAATAAATCAAATATTTATGAAGAAAGCAGAGAGTGTGTCATGGAAAATATAAAAGCAGAAATCAAGATGAGTGATTTGGAAAAAGTTGATATCAGGGTTGGGACGATCGAACTGGTGGAAGACGTACCGAAATCAGATAAACTGGTAAAGCTGACCGTGAATTTTGGTACGTTTAAAAGGACAATTCTCGTCGGACTGAAAAAAGAACGGGAGAATCCAGGAGAAGTAGAAGGGAAACAGGCGTTGTTTGTTGTGAATCTGGCGCCGAGAGAGATGTTTGGCATCGAGTCCCATGGAATGCTGTGGGACATTGGTTATGAGGACGGAATCGTACCAGTTCTTGCGATGCCCGAAAAAACTGTTCCGAACGGAACGAGGGTGGGGTAATCAGCGGAGAACACGAAGGAGGTTAGAAGTAAAATGAAAAAGAGGATGGCAATGATCGTATTTTCCCTGTTCTTTCTCTGTTCCTGTTCCCCTAATACAGGGCAGAGCGGAAGCAGCAGTCAGACTGAGCCGCCGATCGCCTCCATACCTGAAACGAGTACCGGGACCATTGAGGTATTGGCTCCCTATTCGGATGTGCGTGGGTTTGATGAAGTCAATACACTGCGTTCCGGTGAGTATGTTCCGGCGGATATGATTACATACTGGTTTAATCAAAATACGCTTTTTGAGGGAAACGAAGCGCTTGCGGCCGAGATTATGGAAACTGGAAAAAATCCCGGACTGCATGTGCAGGAACTTCATGACCGGGGAATTACAGGTAAAAACGTGACAGTGGCAATCATTGACCAGCCCTTACTGCCCGGACATCCAGAGTATGCAGGCAAGATTGAAGAGTACTATACCGTGGGATTGACCGAAAAAGACCGCCCCAGTTCGATGCATGGCCCTGCGGTAACAAGTCTGCTTGCGGGGAACTCCATCGGAACAGCCCCGGATGTCAGGCTGTACTATGCAGCAATCAAATTCTGGGACAGAAACGCATCGGAAATGGCAGGCCAGGCGCTGGACTGGATGATCGAGCAGAATAAAACACTGCCGGAGTCTGAAAAAATTCGTGCTGTCAGTGTATCAGCAGACCTCACAAACACGGAATATTTTGATCATCCTGAGGTGTGGGACGAGGCGGTGAAACGGGCCCGGGAGGCCGGTATCTTGGTATTGGACTGCAGAGCGGACTATGATACCTGTGTATTCTGGCCCAGCTTTTTTGATTTCGATCAACGGGATGATATTACGGCGAGCAAAATCGGAACGCCTGACGGTGATTTTTTGGAATGTCCTGTGCAGGCCCTGGGAACCCCGGTGGGATACCGCACCACGGCAGAGGTCTCCAGTGAAGGTGAGTATTCTTACAGCTATGACGCGTCAGGCGGACATAGCTGGGCAATTCCTTATGGGATAGGCGTCCTGGCTCTGGGCTGGCAGGTAAATCCATCGCTGACAGGCCAGGAGCTGTTGGATCTCATGCGGCAGACGGCTTACCAAAATGATTCCGGGGATCGCTTCCTGGATCCGGCTGCTTTTATAGATGCGGTTCAGTCAACGGTGCACGAAAATCAGCAGGAGCAAGTTCTGATCTCCCCTTGACAAAGAAATCCAAATAGCGTAAAATCAACCATACAAACTAACATAACAACATACGTTTCAGACGTGGAAGAGGATTAGTAAGCGATGATGCATTCCAGAGAGAGGGTCACTGGTGGAAGACCTTCATGCCCCTGGTCGCCCAACCTGCCTTGGAGTCCCGCAGCAAACTGCGGCGCATATCCGGCGTTATCGGAGATACAAGTGAGTCACGATTGTGGCTAAATTGGGTGGTACCACCGAGCTGTTCGGTCCCTTGTCTGGGGATCGGCGGCTCTTTTTTGTTTCACGGGATACGCCCTCCGCGCTCCGGCGCAGGAGTCCGGTAGCCGGACTCTATTGACAGGAAAATACGTAAATTTAAAAGGTAAAGGAGAATTGTTATGGCAAAGGACAAAAAGTTAGTAGAAGCAATCACATCAATGGATGTGGACTTCGCCCAGTGGTATACCGATGTGGTGAAGAAAGCGGAACTCATCGACTATTCCAGCGTAAAGGGCTGTATGGTTATCAAACCGGCCGGTTACGCGATCTGGGAGAATATCCAGAAGGAACTGGACGGAAGATTTAAAGAGGTTGGCGTGGAAAATGTATACATGCCGATGTTTATTCCGGAGAGTCTTCTCGAGAAGGAAAAGGATCACGTGGAAGGATTCGCGCCGGAGGTGGCATGGGTGACCTATGGCGGTCTGGAGCCGCTTGCAGAGCGCCTCTGTGTGAGACCGACTTCAGAGACTCTGTTCTGTGATTTTTACGCGAGGGACATTCAGTCTTACCGCGATCTGCCGAAGGTATATAACCAGTGGTGTTCCGTTGTGCGCTGGGAGAAGACGACGAGACCGTTCCTGCGTTCCCGCGAGTTCTTATGGCAGGAGGGCCATACGGCTCATGCCACAGCAGAGGACGCGCAGGCAAGAACCGAGCAGATGTTAAATCTTTATGCCGATTTCTGTGAGGAAGTCCTGGCCATGCCGGTTATCCGCGGCCAGAAGACCGACAAGGAGAAATTCGCCGGAGCAGAAGCTACCTACACGATCGAGGCACTGATGCACGACGGCAAGGCGCTTCAGTCCGGAACGAGCCATAACTTTGGCGATGGATTTGCAAAAGCCTTTGAAATCCAGTACTCTGATAAAGAGAACAAGCTGCAGTACGTACACCAGACCTCCTGGGGCATGAGCACCCGTCTGATCGGCGGCATCATCATGGTACACGGCGATGACAACGGCCTCGTGCTGCCACCGAGAATCGCACCGGTTCAGGTGATGATCGTTCCGATCCAGCAGTCGAAGGAAGGCGTTCTGGAGAAGGCGGCCGAGATCAAATCCGTGCTGTCCGGATACCGTGTGAAGGTGGATGACACAGACAAGAGCCCGGGATGGAAATTCGCTGAATCTGAGATGCGCGGTATTCCGGTCCGCGTGGAGATCGGACCGAAGGATATTGAGGCAGGCCAGGCCATTCTGGTTCGCCGCGATACCCATGAGAAGACCGCCGTTTACCTGGAGGAGATCGGTCAGAAGGTTGGAGAACTGCTCGATACTATCCAGCACGATATGTACGAGCGCGCACTGGCACACCGTGAGGCCCATACGTATGAGGCGACTGATTTTGATACATTTACAAAGACGATTGAAGAGAAACCGGGCTTCGTAAAAGCCATGTGGTGCGGATGCCAGGAATGTGAAGACAAGATCAAGGAACTGACAGGAGCGACTTCACGCTGTATGCCATTTAAGCAGGAGAAACTTTCCGATACGTGTATCTGCTGCGGAAAGCCGGCGACGAAGATGGTATACTGGGGCCGCGCATATTAATGCATGTATCGATTCAACCGTAGGGCTGGTGGATTGAAACTAATATAGAAATGAGATGATGGCATGGGGATAGAAATGCGGGTTCCGGCGGATGCGGAGCAGATCATTGAAAAACTGAATGAGCACGGATTTGAGGCGTATGTCGTGGGCGGGTGCGTCCGCGACAGCCTGCTGGGAAAAGAGCCGGAGGACTGGGATATCACCACCTCGGCGAAGCCAGAAGAAGTGAAGGCCATTTTCAGCCGGACGATCGATACGGGGATCCAGCACGGCACGGTTACGGTGATGCTTAACCGGCAGGGCTATGAAGTGACGACGTACCGGGTGGACGGTGAGTATGAGGATGGGCGCCATCCGAAGTCCGTAGATTTTACCACCAGCCTTTTAGAAGACTTAAAACGCCGCGATTTCACCATCAACGCCATGGCTTACAACGGCCGCGAGGGGCTGGTGGATGCATTTGGCGGCATGGAGGATTTAGAGAACCGGGTGATCCGGTGCGTCGGAAGTGCCGTGAACCGCTTTACGGAGGATGCGCTCCGGATCTTGAGGGCAGTCCGGTTTTCCGCACAGCTCGATTTCCGGATTGAGGATGAGACGTACGAGGCGATTTCCCTGATCGCCCCCAACCTGGAAAAGGTGAGCAGAGAGCGTATTGCGACGGAGCTTACGAAGCTGTTGCTGTCCGGCCATCCGGAGAAGATGAAGAGAGTTTCCGATACCGGGGCTTCCCGCTATATCTCGGAGCCATTTTTTAAGGCAGCCGTGCTGAGCAAAGGCGAGCTGCGTCCGCTGGGGTGTCTTCCCGCTGTAAAATATATGAGATGGGCCGGCTTCCTCCGCAGGGAGCAGGGGGAGACGGCGGCAGACATACTGCGGGATCTGAAGATGGACTGTGACACCATGGATCGGGTAAAAATACTTGTATCCCGGTGGAGAACGCCGATTGCCGCCGAAAAACCGGCGATCCGTCGGGTGATGAACCAGATTCCCGGCGATCTTTTCGACAGCCTGCTCTGCTTCCAGGAGGTATTTGCCGGAGAAGTAGGCGAAGGCTATGGAGAGACGTTAAAGACGGTAAAGGCACTGGCGGAGGAGATCCGCAGGGCCGGAGACCCGGTGAACTTAAAGGAACTGGCCGTGGATGGCCGTGATCTGATGGCGGCCGGTATGAAGCCGGGACCGGCACTTGGGAAGACGCTGAATGCGCTGATGGAACAGGTGCTGGAGCGGCCGGAGTGCAACGAGAGAGCGTATCTGCTGCGCGCCGCCGGATTGGAAAATGGGATAAAGGAATCATGAGAAGGAGTTTGGCCCCTGCGGCCGCGGCTGTGTAAAAACAGCAGCGGAAGCAGGGGCCAAACTTTCTTTTTTCACGTATATTTCCGTCCCGCCACTCATACCCTAGAAGTAGCCGATGAGCTAAGAGTTGGAGGGGTGGTTGTGATAGAGAAATACACAGAGGTGCTTTCGCAGTATGAGCTTGAAATTCTGGATGTGAGACGCGGCCGCGGCGCCTGGCTGTGTGAGACAAACCAGGGCCTGAAGCTTCTCAGAGAATATAAAGGGACCATAAAACGGCTGGATTTCGAAGACCAGGTGTTTACACAGCTGGAAGAGGCCTGGCACCCTTTTGTGGACCGTTATGTGAGAAACCGTGAGGGCGAACTGCTTTCCAGCGCGGATGACGGGACGAGATGGATCGTAAAAGACTGGTATGCCGACAAAGAGTGTAATTTAAAAGACGACAAAGAAGTCCTCAGAGCCATTACGCAGATTGCCAGTTTACATAAAATGTTGCGAAAGATCGAATTCAAGGAAGAGTGGAATCTCGGTTCTATTCTCGTGCAGCTTCCGGGAGATGAGATGGAGCGCCATAACCGGGAGCTTATAAGGGCACGTTCCTTTATCCGAAACAAGAGAAAAAAGACGGAGTTTGAGCTCTGCGTCATAGGAAACTACGATATGTTTTACGAGCAGGCCAAGGACGCCAGACTTGGCATGAAGGAATTCTGTGCGTATCACGGAGACGAGGAATGCTATCTGTGTCACGGAGACTTAAACCAGCATCATATCCTGATGTGTCCCAGGGACGTGGCTGTGGTGGAATTTAACCGCATGCATCTGGGAATGCAGATGGAGGACCTGTACCATTTTATGAGAAAAGCCATGGAGAAGCATGACTGGAGTTTAAAACTCGGCAACTCCATGCTGGAAACGTATTCCAGGATCCTTCCGCTTTCGGACACAGACAGGACCTGTCTTTACTATCTGTTTCTGTATCCGGAAAAATACTGGAAACAGATTAATTTCTACTACAATGCGAACAAAGCCTGGATTCCGGCCAGAAATATCGAGAAATTAAAGGACCTGGAATTGCAGCAGCCGCTTCGCAATGAGTTCCTTTCCAGAATTAAATAACACAATTTCGCTTTCCTTTTAGGCTGTTATGATTTATAATGTTGATAACAGAATGGAGAGAAAGGAGTATTGTGTTTTATGAAAGACTATAAGAGTATTTATGAAGAATGGCTGGCTAATCCATACTTCGATGAGGCTACGAAAGAAGAACTCCGGTCCATTAAAGAGGACGAGAATGAAATTAAAGAAAGGTTTTATCAGGATCTGGAATTTGGCACGGCAGGCCTGCGCGGCATCATCGGCGCGGGAATCAACCGTATGAATATTTATGTGGTCCGCAGGGCAACCCAGGGGCTTGCCAATCATATTATCAAGCAGGGCGGCGCCGATAAAGGCGTGGCAATCGCTTACGATTCCAGACATATGTCTCCGGAATTTGCAGAGGAAGCGGCCCTTACTCTGGCGGCCAACGGTATTAAGGCCTATAAGTTCGAATCCCTGCGTCCGACTCCTGAACTTTCCTTCGCAGTCAGGGAACTGGGCTGTATCGCCGGTATTAACATCACCGCAAGCCATAACCCGCCTGAGTATAACGGATACAAGGTTTACTGGGAGGATGGCGCACAGTTTACCCCGCCTCACGACAAGGGAGTAACCGCGGAGGTTCTGGCGATCACAGACCTTTCCACGGTAAAGACCACCGATGTGGAATCAGCAAAGGCAGCAGGCAAGTACGAGATCATCGGCGAAGCCATAGATGATAAATACATCGCGCAGGTAAAAGCCCAGGTAGTGAATCAGGAAGCGATCGACAAGATGCAGGACAGCATTCAGATTGTATATACTCCACTCCACGGCACAGGCAACATTCCGGCCAGGAGAGCACTGGCTGAGATCGGCTTCACCCATGTATACGTGGTTCCGGAGCAGGAGCTTCCGGATGGAGACTTCCCGACCGTCAGCTATCCGAACCCGGAGGCAGAGGAAGCCTTTGAACTGGGCCTTGCTCTGGCAAAGGAGAAGGACGCCGATTTAGTGCTGGCGACCGATCCGGATGCAGACCGTCTCGGCGTTTACGTAAAAGACGCGAAGTCCGGCGACTATATTCCGCTTACAGGCAACATGTCAGGTTCCCTGTTATGTGAATACGTGCTGAGCCAGAAGAAGGAGCGCGGTGCCATTCCGGAGGATGGACAGGTGGTGAAGTCCATCGTTACCACCAATCTGGTTGACGCGGTGGCGAAGTCCTACGGATGCGAGCTGATTGAGGTTCTGACCGGATTTAAGTATATCGGCCAGCAGATTTTAAAAGAAGAGAACACGGGATACGGAACGTATTTATTCGGTCTGGAGGAGAGCTACGGCTGTCTGATCGGTACGTATGCCCGTGATAAAGACGCGATTTCCGCTACGGTAGCGCTCTGTGAGGCGGCCGCTTATTATAAGATGAAGGGCATGACCTTATGGGATGCCATGATTGCCATCTATGAGAAGTACGGCTACTATAAAGACGCCGTCAAGTCCATCGGACTGAAGGGAATTGAGGGCCAGGCAAAGATCCAGGCCATCATGGATACATTAAGAAACAACACACCAACCGAAGTGGGCGGATACAGAACGGTCTCTGCCAGGGACTACAAGCTGGATACCATAAAGGATATGGAAAACGGCGAAGTAAAACCGACCGGACTTCCGGAATCAAACGTTCTCTATTACGATCTGACCGATGACGCATGGCTGTGTGTAAGGCCATCCGGCACAGAGCCGAAGATCAAGTTCTACTATGGGATCAAGGGCACTTCCCTTGCGGATGCGGATGAGAAATCTGCGAAGCTGGGTGAAGCGGTGATGGCTATGGTGGATTCCATGATGTAGGGAACTGCGTTTCATGAAGACGAAATAAGTAATGGAATAAGAAGGGAAGTATCACCAGTGATTTTTATATCATGGGTGATGCTTCCCTTTTTTAATATGCATAAGAGGCTAAGTCGCTTATATCCCGGCTTCTTTCATAAGTTCCATAATCTTTTCCATGCGCTGCTCCATATCTTTCCCGGTATATTTGGGGAAATGAGCCTCGCGCACGATTCTGCCGTCACACAGGAACAGGACGCGCTCTGTGCGGGCTGCGGTCCTGGCATCGTGCGTTACTAGCATGACTGCGGTTCCCTGTGCGTTGATTTCTGTAAATATATCCATGATCTCCTGGGCGGATTTTGAATTTAAGGCGCCGGTAGGTTCATCGCCAAACAGGATTCGCGGGTCATTCATGAGAGCGCGGCAGATTCCGGCGCGCTGGAGCTGTCCGCCCGATGCATGGGAGATATCCCTGTCTTCCAGCTCCCCGATTCCGGTCTCCTTCATGAGCGATCTTGCCTTTTCAGTGATCCGTGAGACATCCTTCTTTTTATCCCGCAGGGAAGGGAGGATGATATTGTCCAGAATGTTTAAATTCTTCAGCAGAGTGGGCTGTTGGAAGACGAAGCCCATCTGAGTCCGGCGAAGGTCTGCCAGCTGGTTTTCCGTGCAGGCGGACAGATCGCTGCCGCAGAAGGATACGCTGCCGCTGTCAATGCGGTCCATGCCGCTCAATGCGAAGAGCAGTGTCGATTTTCCGGAACCTGAGGGACCCATCACCGAGATAAATTCGCCCTCGCGGACCGACAGGCTGATTCCATCCAGGATGCGCTGGTTTTCGGACCCCTCGTGAAACGATTTGATAATGTTTTTTGCGTGTATGATTTCTTCCATGTTATACCTTTCCATGTTATTCCTTTCCATATTCAGCTATTGTGATCTTCTTTATTCCCTTTGTGCCGGCAAGTGAGGCGGAGACCGCGGTGTAGATCATGAGAAGCGGGCAGAGCAGACAGGACAGGAGAGGGTTTACCGCAAAGCGGAAGGTGGGGGCGCCGAAACCGGAGAGCACCAGGCTGGCAAATGCCCCGCCCACAGTATTGGCCAGAAGGATTCCGGCAAAGACTCCGCACACGGATACGAGTACGAAACGGCTTATATACTGCAGCCGGATGTCCCCGGCCGTGAACCCGGAGGCCTTCATCACGGCGATGGAGTAGCGGTCCTTCGCGGTCAGCATATTGACAAACAGCAGTGTAATCAGACCGGTGAGCGCAAGAGCCACCGCAGCCGCAGCGATGGCCGCCATGCGGATGGCGTTCAGCGTCGGTCCGTAAGTCTGCGCAACGTAATCGCGGATATCCGTAACTTTCGTATCGGGAAATGTGTCCGCATATTCACGGACAGTCTGTGAGAGCATCGAGGGATCCTTCAGCCCGGCGTAGATGACGGCCCATACCGTATCGTCTGAATCCGCCGGGAAGGCGGCCTTCGCCGTTTTTCCCCCGTTGGTGATGTCGGAATAGATTCCGCATACCGTCATGGTCTGTGTACCGCTGCCGGTAATCAGTGTGAGGCTGTCGCCCAGACTCCTGCCCAGTTCTTCGGCATTCATGGCAGAGAGGGCGATCTCATCGGGCGAGACGGGGGCCTGCCCTTTTACGTAGGAAACAGGAAATACCCGGTGATCCCCCAGCTCTGTCAGGAGATTATGAACGGTGCCGTCCGGCGTTTCCACCTGAAATGCCTTGGTAATCAGCGAAGTATGGCGGAGAATAGAGTCGTCCTGTTCCATCTCCCGGGCGATCCGGGCGGCGTCTTCTGCCAAATGGTCTGACTGGCGCAGATCGATCCGCAGATCACAGTTACCGATTCCCATGTAGGTGACGAAGCCCCTGGACGACATGGTGGTATACAGATTGATGGGAATCACAAGGAGAAATGCCGCAAAGAGAAGTACGGTGAAATTGACGCCGTACAGCTTCTTTTGCAGGAGTACATCCCGGATTCCCAGGAAGATGCTGACATTGGAAAAATGGCTGTGGCTCAGAGCCATCCGGCCGGCGCCGCCGGAAGCCATCGGTCCGGTACCGAGCCGCATGGCCTCGGAGGCGGATACTTTATGTAAACGTCCCAAAACTCCATTTACATAAAGCATAATGGCAAAAAACACGATCAAAACGCCCGCCGGTGCGAGGAATAAGGCAGCCTTCCCGTTTCCGCCGGTTCCCATGTTTAGACGGATATTCTGAAGGAGAAGACTCTTAAGCAGGAATGACAGAACGATTCCTGCCATGCATCCGGCCGCGGCAATTGCCGCATATTTGGCGAGATACAGTTTCTTTATGTCGGAGACGCGCAGGCCGACCGCCTTCATCACACCCAGTTCCCGGTAGTCGGATTCCAACTGGGCCAGGAGCGTAAAACGAATGCATAAGAAGGCGATCATCACGGTCAGGAATCCGAGAAGCAGGATCACAGCGATCATCATGCCGTCGGATAAGGCGCCCAGCATGCGAAACAGCGGGTATGTGACGGCCGGACCGTTGGAAGGAAGCCCGGCGGCCATATAATCAGCGGCAAAGGCGTCCAGGGCCGATAAGTCTTTTAAACGGAACTCAATTAGATGTTCCATGGTTCCGAGGTCTCTCAGCCGCTCAAAATCCTGGGGACTAACGAGGAAGCGTTTGGAGGAAGAGAGCATGGAGTTCATCTGTGAATCCCGCAGAAATCCGGCTGCGCGAAACGGAATTCCACAGATGGAGACGGTGTCGCCTGTCTTCATGGCGGCTTCCTGCATATAGCAGACCGGAACGTAGATATCTCCGACGGCAGGGGTGATGACGGCTCCATCCAGATCCAGAAGGTAATCAAACGCACCGCTCTGAGTGGAAATACCGTTGTCCTGCGTACTGCTGATCAGGGATTGGCCGTTCAGTTCAATCTCCCCGTTGTCAATATTTAAAAATTCCAGAATTTGATACCGGTCAACGGCCTCATGGTGTGAGGCGAAACGGTTTAAGGGCTCAGCATCCAGCGGGCCGGAGTGCATCTGCATGAAATGGGGTGTCTCTGCCTGCACCATCAGCCGGTCCAGGGCGCCCGCAAGGTTCAGAGCCAGGATAACGGCCAGGGAGACGAGCATGGCGGCCAGCGCCACAAACAGAGTAGTGATCATGGTGGTGAGCCGGCTTTTTCTGATATCGTTACGGATAATGCGGCAATAGTTCATAGTTTACCTCGTTTCTTCAAGGGCCCTCACGGATTTGATCCGGCAGGGCAGAAAGGATATGGCGGCCAGGAAAATACCGGCTGCGACGATCAGGAGACCGGAACCTCTCCCGGAGCCGATGGAAAACAGCGCGCCGGTACCGTCCGCCAGAATGCCGGAAACTGCATAAGCGGCTACGTATCCCAGCTGTGACAGGACGCCGATCAGCCCCCAGGCCCTTCCCTGGAAATCATCGGCAATATTCGTGCGGACGAGAAAATCCAGCGCTGCGTTCGCAAAAGGCAGGGAGGAGAAGAAAAGAAATCCAAAGATGCAGATAACTACAATGTTTTCCCTGATTCCAAAACCGGCCATGAAGATCCCCGCTGCAAAGAGGGCGGCAGACAGGATAACCACGCGGTTTTTCTTCAAACTGACCGTCCCGATCACCAGACTGGAGATGAGCATGCCCGAGGCGCAGATGGTTTCGGAAACGCCGAGGACAGTGCTGTCTGCGAAGCCCAGGATCATCGGTCCGAAAAGCGTCTGGATAAAGCCTAAGAAAAATGTGATGGCAGAAGACAGAATAACCAGCACCAGCACGCCCTTCTTCTGCGTAATGGCATTCCAGCCTTCCGAAAATTCTCTGGTAAAGGATTTTTTCTCCATAGCCTTCCTGGAGTCGATCCCTTTCCGGACGACCAGCGTCGCAGTAACCGTTAAGAAAAAGGTAGCGGTGTCTAAGAGAAGCAGAAGACGAATATCGGAGATGGTGAGCAGCAGGCCCGCGAGTACCGGAGAAATCAGGTATTTTGCAGATCCTGCGACGCCTACCAGACCGCTGGCCTTCGTATACTGTTCCGGCGTCAGCAAGTCGGTCACCGTGGCCTTATAGGCGGGATCGAGAAGCGAGGAAAACACAGAACTTATGGTAACTCCCACACAGATCTGCCACAACGCGGCCTCCCCCTTAGAGAGGCAGAACAGGATAAAAAGGAGTCCCAGCGCGGACAGGCCGTCGCCCAGAATCATTAAGAGCCTTCGGTCGTAACGGTCTGCCAGAACCCCGGCAGGAACGCCCAGAATCAGTCCCGGTGCAAAGGCCAGCAGTGTGACGAGAGCCGTGGCGGAGGCCATACCTGTCTGCTGAAAGACGTATACGCCCAGTCCGAAGGAGGTGAGTCCGCTTCCGATGGCGGAAACCAGTTCTCCTGTCCAGAGGAGAAGAAATTTATTAAAATTAGTTGTCTGCTTCATTTTGCTCGACCTTTCTGCTGCTGAACACCCGCATGAGATCCGACGCAAGACTCCCGGTCTCTGCTCCCAGCAGCCGTTCTATATTGAAGATAAGCGCCTGCGTCCGCTCGTCTCTCAGTTCCTCTGAGGTTTCCGTGGCATCGTCGAAGAAGACGTTGCTGTAGACCATAATCATCTCCACACACTCCCTTGGGTAGGGAGTCTGAAAGTATCCGGCCTCCGCGCCTTCCCGGATGAGCTTCGTCAGAATCGGAGTGACGCCGTTTAATACCGCCATCTGTGTCTTCTGATGCATCAGCGCGTTCTGTGGCCGGTGCATCTGTTCTTTCAGCTCCTGACCGCCCTTCTGGCTGACATTCAGCGCCAGAATCGTGCGGATCAGACGTTCTCTGGCGGAGAGACTGCTGTCGGACGCGGCCGCCTGCGCCGCACTCAGGATCTGTCTGTTATACCGGTCGATCAGGGCATCCAGAATATCCTCTTTTGATTTAAAATGGTAGTACAGGGTTCCTCTCGCGATTCCGACCATCTCTAAAATATCGCCGGTACTGGTATTGTCAAAGCCTTTCTGGGCGAAAAGTGTATCTGCCGCATCCAGAATTTCATTTTTACGTATCTCGGGTTCTTTTACCGTTCTCATTGTGCCGTCTCCTTTTACAATTCATTACCGACTGACTGTCGGTCTATATGAAGAGGATACCATACTCTGATCTGTTTGTAAAGAGAAAGAATAAAAAATATGGCAGTATTTATGATACAAAAAAACAGAGCCGATGTTTCTGCTCTGTTTTTCCAGTCTTTTCACTCTGCTTTTTGCTATTTAATTTTTCAGACGTTCCTTTAATTCCTTCAACGCCTCTCCAAACTGTCTGGAGGAGGCAGTCGGGTTTCCCCTTAAGAGGCCCTTGCGGTAGAAGCCCAGATGTTTGGATAGCTTGTCCCTGTTTTCTGTGAGGGACTGGAGACGTTCACTCAGTGAGGATAAGTCGGGGACTGCCTTGCCTGCAGTCTCCTTGAAGAGGGAAGCGGCCTCGAGGCCCCGTTCCGCACTTTCCTTTAATGCGTTTATGGTCTCTTCTGTACGCATGGCAGTTTCTGCTTTCAAGGTGGTGATTTTTACAGCGGCTTCGCCCTTTAGGTTGGCAGCCCGCTGAATCTGCTCGTCACGCAGGCCGGAGAGTTTGTCTGCGGTTTCTGCCTTTAAGAGGGCCATCTGCACCTGGATCTCCTCCAGTTCTGCCTTCATCTTTGTCATGGACTCCAGCACGCGGCCCAGATCGAGGGCCTCTTTCGTGGATTCCACCGTGTCGGCCACAAACAGGGCTCCGATAATGCCGCATAAGACGATGCACACGATGGGGTTTAAATCCAGGACCACGGTTTCCACGGGGCGGTGAATAAATTCTGTCAGCACAATGGTCAGAAAGCCCCAGGCAATGGAGGTGCCCAGGCAGATATAGCCGTTAATGTTGAAGGGATTGTTGGTGTAGTCCCAGTATTTCATTTTAAACAGGCGCTCCATGGTCCAGCCGGTGACGTATTCCAGTGCGGATGCGCCGATCATGCCGGACAGAAAAACAAGGAACAGGTTATTCTGGAACGGCAGGGAGACCCAGAGCATGATGATGGCCCCGCTTCCGTATAACGGGAGGAGCGGAAGGCGCAAAAAGCCGCGGTTTACGAAATGGCCGCATTTTAGGGAAACGTATGTGGATTCAATGATCCAGCCTATAAAGCAGTAAATGAAGAAAAAGAGGAGCCATTGATACCAGGTGTATATGTACATAAGTAAAATCCTTTCGTTTAAAATTATCGACTTAACGATCTATACTATATCATAAACGTTTTTGTCGAATTTTACAACCCAAAACTAAGCGCGCTCTTTCCCCTTGCCAGAACGGCAGTTGTCATGTAAAATGGGTAAAGAATAAGAAGACTGAGGAGTTTACGAATGAGCATATTAAACGTTGAACATCTGACACATGGATTTGGAGACCGGGCCATCTTTAGCGACGTGTCGTTCCGTCTCTTAAAGGGAGAGCACATCGGCTTAATCGGAGCCAACGGCGAAGGCAAATCCACATTTATGAATATTATTACCGGAAAGCTTCAGCCTGACGAAGGTAAGGTTGAATGGGCGAAGCGTGTCCGCGTCGGCTATCTGGATCAGCATACGGTTCTGGAAAAGGGAATGATGATACGGGACGTGCTAAAGTCCGCGTTTGCATTTCTGTTTCAGATGGAAGAACAGATGAATGAGATCTGCGACCGCATGGGCGAAGCGGGAGAGGAAGAGATGGAGACCATGATGGAAGAACTGGGAACGATCCAGGACCTTCTGATGGCCCACGATTTCTATATTATAGACTCCAAGGTGGAAGAGGTGGCCCGGGCCCTGGGGCTTACGGATATCGGCATCGATAAGGATGTCACCGAGCTCTCCGGAGGCCAGAGGACCAAGGTTCTGCTGGGAAAACTGCTTCTGGAAAAACCGGACATCCTGCTTCTGGACGAGCCGACCAACTATTTAGACGAACAGCACATTGAGTGGCTGAAACGTTACCTTTTAGAGTATGAAAACGCCTTTATTCTGATATCTCACGATATTCCATTTTTGAACAGCGTGGTGAATATCATCTATCATATGGAGAATCAGAGTCTGGACCGCTATGTGGGAGACTACGATAAGTTTGTGGAAGTCCATGCCGTGAAGAAGGCGCAGCTGGAGGCGGCTTATAAGCGCCAGCAGCAGGAGATTGCGGAGCTGGAAGACTTCGTGGCGCGCAACAAGGCCCGGGTGTCAACCAGGAATATGGCCATGTCCAGACAGAAGAAGCTGGATAAGATGGATGTCATCGAGCTGGCGCGGGAAAAACCGAAGCCGGAATTTCATTTCCTGGAGGCGAGAACCGCGGGAAAGACGATCTTCGAGACCACCGATCTGATTATCGGTTACGACGAACCGCTGTCGAGACCATTGAACGTCCGCATGGAACGCGGGGAAAAGATCGTATTGGTCGGCGCCAACGGAATCGGAAAGACGACGCTCTTAAAGAGTATTCTGGGACTGGTACCGCCGCTGGGCGGAAAGGTGACGCTTGGCGATTACCTGTCGATCGGCTATTTCGAGCAGGAGATGGCGCCCGGCAACAAGACGACGTGTATCGAGGAGATCTGGAAGGAATTCCCGTCCTATACTCAGTACCAGGTCCGCTCCGCCCTGGCCAAGTGCGGCCTGACTACCAAGCACATCGAGAGCCAGGTCCGTGTCCTGAGCGGTGGTGAGCAGGCAAAGGTGAGATTATGTAAACTCATTAACCGGGAAACGAACGTGCTTCTGCTGGACGAGCCGACCAACCATTTGGACGTGGAGGCGAAGGAAGAACTGAAACGCGCATTGAAGGAGTACCGGGGAAGTATCCTCTTAATCTGCCATGAGCCGGAGTTTTATGAGGGCGTGGCGACAAAGGTATGGGATTGCCGGGAGTGGGCGCTGAAGCTGTCATAGAAGAAATTGATATTCCGTTCCTTCCCGGCTGGACGCCGGGAGGGAATGATGATAATAAAGAAGCAGCCGCCTTGCTCCAGGCAGCTGCTTCTTTAAACTATTGGGAATGGTAGGTATAATAAATTAGGATAATGTCTTTAGGGGGGCCGGATGATTTTTTGGATCATCCGGTATGAGTATGAAAAAGCTTTGTGTTAATCACTGTTTTGTGATTAGTTATATAATATCAGGAATTTGTGTGCAATCTGTGGACTTTCCATTAAGAAAAAATAAAAAAGATTATAACTTTATGAAGAATTAATCAATGCATTCTTTAAATAAAATCTGACAATCCATTAAAATTTCTTTTTTAGGTTCAATCCCAGATGTTAAATATTGAGAGAGGACATCGATAGAGCGATATCCCTGTTCTTTTTGCGACTGAACAATAGCAGCGTCAATTCGACCGTCTAACAGTGCTTTTTTTGCATCGGATGAAAGGTCATAAAAAATGGAAGTGAATGGCCGGTTTACATTTTTCATTGCGGAGAGGGCGACATTCGTATCTCCGCAGTAAATAATATAGCCAACCTGATTATGTTCCCTTAGTTCGCGAATCATTGTTTCCATATCATTTTCCGGCATATTTTTGAGTTCAACTATTTTTTCCAACACGAGATTGGAGGAGGTATC
The DNA here is from genome assembly GCF_046966825.1 of Hungatella sp. Classification (NCBI taxonomy): domain Bacteria; kingdom Bacillati; phylum Bacillota; class Clostridia; order Lachnospirales; family Lachnospiraceae; genus Hungatella; species Hungatella sp. Next base: position 74,364 of record NZ_JBKVCZ010000013.1, read on the forward strand.
CTTAAAGTAATCAGCGATTCCGTCTTTTCGGTAATTATTGCCGAGCATTACGCTGGAGGGAAGAAAGGCCATTACATGTCCTGTTCCTCCGGACAGGCGGTCAGCAAGCATTCCTCCAATTCGGCCGGAGCGGTAATAATCACAATGAATGGAGGAAAGACAGGATATGCGGTTTAAATATGTATTCAGAAATACGACCGGAAAATTTTCTTTGTTTAGCTGCCGAATCCTTTTTGCGATAACGGGGGAGTTAATAGGAATGATGACTATTGCATTCGCTCCATCCTGAAGCGCCTGATCGATAAGTGTAAGCTGTACCTGTGGATCAAAATCATTACCAAAATACATCTGTACCGACATTCCATAATCTTTAATCTCTTTCTCCGCTTTATGGATTCCTTTCAGAACCTCATTCCAGAATTCACTCCCAGTTATATGAAAAATAACCGCAATTTTATATTTCCTGCTTCGTTTGACCAGTCCGGATGCAATTTTATTTGGCTGATAATCCATCTCTTTTGCAATCTGCCGGATTCGCTCAGCAACCTGTGGATTGATTCTGTCACGATTTTTTAAGGCGCGTTCCACTGTTCCAATAGAAACTCCGGCAGCGGCAGCAATATCTTTTAACGTTGTTGGCATAATCTTCACCTTCTGAATATTTATCGTCTACTCATTAGTATTACATAATGTCCCCAAAGTTACAAGTGAAAAAATATAGACATAATAGACAAAAAATAACTTATAAAATAGGCGTTGTGTAGAAAAATGGTGTGTCGACCTGGAAAAATTAAAAATCATATTGACATTTTTGTTATAAGGGTGTATTTATAAATAAACGGTGCGTTAACGTTGACGCAAACGTAAATATTAAATTTCAGGGAGGTACAAACATGAGATGTAACAAAATTATGGCAGTTGTATTGGCAATGGGGCTGGTAGCAGGATTGACAGCATGCGGAACTTCAAACGGGGGATCAAATCAGACATCAGGAACATCAAAGGAAGCTACAGAAAAAACAGAAGGTAAAGATAGCAGTTCTGAATTTGATGTGCTAAAAGTTGGAACTATGCCGCTCACATGCGGAATTCCGGTTTTGTATGCAGAAGAAAAGGGCTATTTTAAAGAGGCAGGGTTAAATGTCAGCCTTGAACTGTTTGCGACAGGTGCTCCGATCAATGAGGCGATTGCTGCTAAGCAGATCGACATTGCAGTATCTGGATTTGCTTCTGTATATTCATTGGCTAATGCAAACTGTACATGGTTGGCCGATGTTAATACAACAGGCGGCATGGGATTATATGTACGGCCTGATTCACCAGTAGCTCAGTGTGGAGAAAAAGATGGAATGATCGGAGATACGGAAGCGATTAAGGGACTGCAGGTTTTGGAACCGCTGGGTACGGCAGTACAGTATATGACAGAGTCCTATGCAGAAAAGTTTGGCCTGGAGCCGGCAGACATTAATCAGGTTAACATGGAATTTGCATCTGCGTATCAGGCGTTTACTACAGGAGAAGGAGATGCAGTAGCCGCGAATCCTCCATATTCCTACTCACTGGAGGAAGACAATTATGTAAAGCTTTGTTCGTTTGAAGCGGCAACGGGCGTAAATATGTGCGATGGCTGCTTTGCACGAAACGAGGTTGTAGAAAAGCGTTCAGAAGAAATTCAGCTCTTTGTTGACTGTCTTGTAAGGGCAATGGGAGATATGAAGGATGAGAAGCTTCGTACAGAGTATACAAAAAAAGTCTATGAAGATAATGCAATTAATTGTTCCGATACTGATCTGGCACATGAAATTGAAGACCGTGCGTATATCGATGCGGAGGCAATGAAGGATCCGGAATATAAACTTGGTGAAGCATGGGTAGCAATTACAGATTTCCTTGTAAAAGCAGAAAAAATTACTGCGGAGAATGCTCCGAATGTTGCTAAATCCATTGATTCTACTTTTGTTTCAAAAACAACAGGCAAAGAGATTAAAGCAGACTGACAACAATAATGTTGGTTCATAAGGGGCTGATTAAAAATGAAGAAAAAAGATAATTTCTGGTATCTATCCATCATATCCATTGTCGGGTTTCTCGCAGTCTGGTGGTTCTGTTGTGACGTGTTAAAACTTACCAGTTCGGCAACACTGCCAGGACCGATAACTGTAGCAAAGACATTTATTAAAAAATTGAGCAGTACGGCACCAGATGGTGCCACTCTGCTCAGCCATATTGCGTCATCCTTACAGATTGCGCTGGGTGGCTGGGCAATGGGAGTTGTAATTGGCACACCATTAGGAATTTGCATGGCCTGGTATAAAAAAGTAGACTTATTTGCGCGTCCCATATTTGACCTTCTGCGGCCAATCCCAGGGCTTGCCTGGATACCACTTATGATTATATTATTTGGCATTGGGATTACGCCAAAGATTGCAACCGTATTTTTATCTGCTTTTGTGCCATGTGTCTTGAATTCATATACAGGAATCAGACAGACAAAAGATGTTCATCTGTGGGTAGGGCAGACGTTTGGTGCTTCTGATTTTCAGATGCTTAAGCATATTGCGGTGCCGACGGCGCTTCCCATGATTATGACGGGGATAAGGGTTGCACTGGGAGCGGCGTGGACCTGTATTGTGGCAGCCGAAATGCTGGCTTCAACAAAAGGGCTTGGTTATATGATTCAGCAGGCACGCGGTATCTACCGACCAGATATCATAATCTGTGGCATGATTGCTATTGGGGTTATTGGCGCTGTTTTTTCCGGTATACTGTCACTGATTGAAAATACCATAGTGAAAGGAGTTCGCAGAGATGCTTAATCGCTTTAACAAAAGTTCCCGAAATTATGTAAAGACAATCTGTGCAGCAGTCTCTATTCTGGTATTTCTGTGTATTTGGCAGCTTGTAGTTTCATTTACAAAGGCAGGACTCGTACTTGCAGGTCCTGCAGATACCTTAACCGCTTTTTTTGTATCAATCGTGCATCCGATCGGAACACATACAATTGAGGGACATATCCTGTGGAGTTTAAGTCGTGTACTCATAGGGTTCCTCCTTGGATCTATAACCGGAACTGTGTTGGGTATTCTCATGGGGTGGTTTAAAGTAGCCTCTGCATTATTTCGCCCTATTTTTGAAATTCTGAGGCCAATTCCTCCAATTGCATGGATACCATTGTCTATCGTGTGGTTTGGGCTGGGGGAGTCCTCCAAGTATTTTCTCATATTCTATTCTGCATTCTGCGCAGTTACCATGAATGCATATTCAGGAGTACGTTCTGTGGATCCGGAACTAATGGGAGCTGCGAGGATGTTAGGTGCAAATAATCGGCAGGTATTTTCTACGATTGTTTTGCCCTCGTGTATTCCCCAGATATTTGCCGGCCTGCAGATTGCAGTCGGAACGTCCTGGGCCACTGTAGTCGCCGCGGAGATGGTTCGCTCCTCAGAGGGAGTTGGTTGGGTTATTGTGAAAGGACAGGACAGTAACAGTACAGTTCAGATCCTGGTAGGAATTGTCGCTATCGGAATAGTCGGATATATTCTGGCAGTTGCCATGAGGGCCATAGAGGCCAGACTTTGCAGATGGAGCGTGAGGGGAAAATGAGTAAAGAAGTAATAGTATGTAAAAATATGAGTAAGACCTTTGACACCTCCAGAGGAGCGGTACATGTAATAGACGATGTAACACTAAATGTCCATGAAAATGAACTTCTGGTTTTGTTCGGACCGGGACAGTGTGGTAAGTCAACAATGATCAACTGTATGTCAGGTCTGGAATCTGTGAGCGGGGGACTTGTGGAGGTGAGCGGTAAAAAGGTAAGTAAGCCTGGCCCTGACAGAGGGGTTGTATATCAGCGTATGGCTCTTTTTCCCTGGCTTACCGTTATGGGAAATGTGGAATATGGACCAAAGGTGCAGGGAATGACAAAAAAGGAGCGCCGGGAGAAGGCCAGCCATTATATTGATTTGGTTGGATTAAAAGGTTTTGAAAACTCCTATCCGAATCAACTTTCGGGCGGTATGCAGCAGCGGGTGGGGATTGCGCGGGCGTACTGCAATGAACCAGATGTGCTTTTTATGGATGAACCATTTGGTCATCTCGATGCACAGACTCGCTATCTTATGCAGGAAGATTTGATGAAGATATGGGAAAAAGAAAAGAGAACGATAGTTTTTGTTACCAATAATATTGAAGAAGCACTTTACCTTGCAGACCGTATTATTGTTTTGACAAATTGTCCGACCAGAATCAAGAAGGAATATGAAATACGGCTGCCAAGGCCGAGAAATTATGTTGACACCGAATTTTTGAACCTGCGGGAAGAAATTAGTGGGGTTGTGGATAAAGCATTATAGCGAGGAGTATAGCTGTGGAAAAAAATGATATTATACTGCATGTGGACCATATGACAAAAAATTTCGGTGATTTGTCTGTACTGAACGATGTTTCTTTCGATGTTCACCGGGGAGAATTTTTATGTATTGTTGGTCCTACCGGATGCGGAAAAACAACATTTTTAAATTGTATAACGGGATTATATAACTTAACGGCTGGTCAGATTCTGGTAAATGGAGAGAAAGTAGATACACATAAACACAATATTGCATACATTTTTCAGGAATATTCTACCATGTCATGGCTTACAGTGGAACAAAATGTAGCTTTCGGCTTGAAAATGAAAAAAAAGCCAAAGGATGTAATTCAGAAGGAAGTTGCAGAGGTCCTTGAAATGGTGGGTCTCACAAAGTATAAGGATTACTATCCGGTTGAACTGTCGACGAGTATGCTTCAGCGAGTGGTGATTGCCAGAGCATTTGCTGTGAAACCAGATATACTTCTTATGGATGAACCGTATGGACAGCTGGACGTGGAGCTGAGGTTTCGGTTAGAGGACGAGTTAATTAAACTGTGGAAAAAGCTTGGGACAACTGTCATATTTATCACCCATAACATAGAAGAAGCGGTTTACTTAAGTGAGAATATTCTGGTTTTGACTAATAAACCTACAAGCATCAAGAAAAAGTTGGTGAATGGGCTGCCGCGTCCGAGAAGTGTTGTGAAACCTGAATTTATTGATTTGAGAAATCAGGTTACTGAATTGATTAAGTGGTGGTAAAAGGGAGGCAATTATGAAAGCAGTAATGATGATGTTTGATTCACTTAACCGTGAAATGCTTGAGCCCTATGGCTGTGATTGGACAAAAACGCCTAATTTTAAAAGGCTTGCTGAGAGAAGTGTGAAATTTACGAACTGTTATGCGGGCAGCTTGCCCTGTATGCCGGCACGCAGAGAATTGCAGACAGGGAGATATAATTTTCTGCATCGCAGCTGGGGACCTATTGAGCCTTTTGATGATTCCATGCCGCAAATTTTAAAAGATAATGGTGTATATTCTCATTTGATTTCTGATCATATCCATTATTGGGAAGATGGCGGCGCTACATATCACTATCGTTATAATTCCTGGGAAATCATACGCGGTCAGGAGGGAGATAAATGGAAGTGCCTTCCAGAACTGCTTGGCCCCTGTGATGAGTCCAAGCTTCAGAATAAAGATGGCCTTTACTTCCAGGCTACTCAGGATTTACAGCGCCACGATGCAGTAAACCGGAAATTTGTAAGAAATGAAGAAGATACCTCACTAGCCCAAACGGTTAAGAGCGGTCTGGAATTTCTTGATGCCAATCACGGCTGTGATAATTGGTTTCTGCAGGTAGAATGCTTTGATCCCCATGAACCGTTTTTTTCGCCGCAATGCTATCGGGAATTATATCCGGATGGATATGACGGGCCGGATATGGACTGGCCACCCTATCATCACGTGACCGAAGATCAGACAACAGCAGAGCATTTGAAGAACGAATATGCGGCGCTGCTTACAATGTGTGACAGTTATTTAGGTAAGGTCCTGGATAAATTTGATGAACTGGATCTATGGAAGGACACCATGCTGATTGTCAATACCGACCATGGATACCTGCTTGGAGAACATGGCTGGTGGAGTAAAATTGTAATGCCATGTTACGATGAAATTGCACATACACCACTCTTCATTCATGATCCGAGATTTGACTGTGACGGTGAGACGAGGGAAGAGATTGTTCAGACAATTGATCTGTCGGCGACATTATTGGAATTTTTTGGGCTAAAACGTCCTGCCGATATGCAGGGAAAACCAATCAGGACTGTAATTGAAGAGAAGAAAGCAATTCGTGACTATGCGCTATTTGGGATTCACGGCGCCCATATCAGTATTTATGATGGCCGCTATATTTATATGAAAGCACCGATATCGGAAGAAAATAGACCTCTTTATGAATATACGACGATGCCGACTCATATGAGAAATTTATTTTCAGTTGGGGAACTGAAAAAAGCAGTGGCTGTTTCCGGAGATACATTTTCTTTTACAAAGGGATGCCCGGTGTGGAAAATTCCAAAAGGAAACGGAAATGGAGAACGGGATTTCAGTGATCTGCTTATAAATGGAAAGGATAGTGAGGAAGCAAAGCATATTGACAATAACAGTATGGTGGATTCGGTCAACTTTGGGGACAAACTATTTGATATGGCGTCGGACCCCCATCAGGAAAATGAGCTATGCGATGTGGCGGTTGAATGCCGGATGGCTAATCTCCTCCTAAAAGCAATGAAGGAGAATGACTGCCCGGAGGAACAGTATGCAAGAATTGGTTTTCCCAATATGCAGGAAGTCAGGGAGGAAGATATACTTTTCATACACAAGAGAGAAGAAAACCGGCTGAAGCCGTCAGTTCTTTTGAATTACCAATGGACGAAAGGTGCAATAAATGCTTATAGAGCCTTACTTAAATTTATACCTGCAGATCGGAAAAAATGGGCGGATGATATGCTGGAGGCCAAGATCCCATGTACAGTGAGTGATGGGAAAATTAATGCCAATACCGTTATAAAACAAATACCAGAAGTCATACCAGAAGCGTATACGGATATGGTTGAGTATTTTGTTGGATTGTCTGGAAGAACTTCATAGAAACGCTGTGTGTCTCTCATCAGGACAACATATTTCATAAGAAATTATGTTATTGGTGAGAGGCATATTTTTATGAAAAATGCAAAGACTCCCATAGAAGAAAAAATAGAGATATTCCATGATAAATCACCTCTTTATACAGACAAAATTCCCGCTCCGAGGGGGATCGAAGCGGGAACTGATCTTTAGGGGGGCCGGATGATCTTATGACCATCCGGTATGAGTATGAAAAAGCTTTGTGATTTCAAGTAAGTTACTTGAAACAAAGGCCCGCTATCCTCTCGGATAACGTATTCTCAGTATACGGGGAAATTGTGACCAAAGTGTGTATTGGGCATAAAAAAACCATAAACATAATAAAAATAAAAAAAACCCTTTAAAAACAGGTTGTTATTGTATATAATAAGGGAGATAAACGAAATTTAACTATTAGGGCCAGTAACCCGAATTTGAAATACAGATAAAGGAAACTCTGGGAACCGTTTAAGCGAACAGGAGGAAATAAATGATGATGTCCAATGATATCGGTATCGACTTAGGTACCGCCAGCATACTTGTGTATATTAAAGGGAAGGGTGTTGTGTTAAAAGAACCTTCCGTAGTTGCAATCGACCGTGACACGAATAAAATCAAGGCAATCGGGGAAGAGGCAAGACTGATGATCGGCAGAACGCCGGGCAACATCGTCGCAGTCAGACCGCTTCGCCAGGGTGTTATCTCCGATTATACCGTAACGGAGAAGATGTTAAAATATTTCATTAACAAGGCAGTCGGCAAGAAAACACTGAGAAAGCCGAGAATCAGCGTCTGCATTCCAAGCGGAGCCACAGAGGTTGAGAAGAAGGCGGTAGAGGACGCTACGTATCAGGCGGGCGCCAGAGAAGTAGCGATTATCGAAGAGCCGGTTGCGGCTGCCATCGGCGCAGGCATCGATATCGCCAAGGCCTGCGGAAACATGATCGTAGATATCGGCGGAGGTACTTCCGATATCGCCGTGATTTCCCTGGGCGGTACGGTAGTGAGTACGTCCATCAAGGTGGCTGGCGATGATTTCGATGAGGCGCTGGTCCGTTATATGCGCAAAAAACACAATCTTCTGATCGGTGAGAGAACCGCAGAGGAGATTAAGATTAATATCGGTGCTGCTTACCGCAGACCGGAAGTTCTGACCATGGAAGTAAGAGGCCGTAACCTGGTTACCGGTCTCCCGAAGACGATTGTCGTTACCTCCGATGAGACTCTGGACGCATTGAAGGAACCGGCCATGCAGATCGTGGACGCCGTACACAACGTACTTGAGAGAACTCCGCCGGAACTGGCTGCCGATATCTTTGACCGCGGCATTGTTCTTACGGGCGGCGGCTCCCTGCTTTCCGGCCTGGATTCTCTGATCGAGGAGAAGACGGGAATCAATACCATGATCGCGGAAGATCCGCTTACGGCAGTTGCGATCGGTACAGGAAAGTTTATCGAGTTTACCCATGACGGCGGTAAGTCTGAATTTTAACCATTTAAGCAGGAT